>PAPL01000008.1 GCA_002708885.1 Verrucomicrobiales bacterium
CTGTCATAAATTAGGCCCAACAAAATATATGAGCGATAAGTTATTGTCTGGATTCGTGTTTTACCTCCCCGGACACCTTTCTTTTTTATGACATTAAGTGACATTAGAATAAACTTGCGAGCTTTAGCTAATTCACCACGCTCATACTCAGCCATAGCGTATTGATAATTATTTTCCCACTCATTAAATGCATCATCCTTTGATATCGATTCTCTGTAGGATTTCAATGACTTCATCTCATCCTCCGAATCGAGTGAACGTGATAAGTAAAAGAGGAAAATTGGAACGCAAATGAGCAAAAATAACGCAATCTTTATACGACGCCAACTAACTGGTAGTTCTGTCATGGGATTACTTGCCGTTTGTGTTCATTCTTCAACGTGTTTCTTTTAGCCTGTGCACTTGTTCTATTCATTTCACTTGGTGTTTGCTTGTACCCCTGAAATTGATGCGTTGTGAACTTAGGTAAAATGCCCTCATCTGCACCTTCCTCTACCTGTAATTCTTGTTCATTTATTTCTCCTTCGCAGTAACCAAGAATCGGTTTTTGACAGAGACTGTCAAAACCCAGAACTTTGACGTTAATTTCCTGAGAATTTTGGCCACTTAGACTTTCCACCAATACTTTAAATTGGTTCTGAAAAAGCACCGCCACGTCAAACTCTTCTTCAGTAATACATTCAAATATGAATCCATCATCATACTCAGAATCGATCTGCCTTCCAATAACCGATGAGAACCCGAGAAAAATTAAGCTTAAGAATAATGTATCACCTTTAGCTGAACTAAAAAAATTATCCGCCTCAGAGCATAATAGGCTCTCAGCTTTTATTCTTTTTAGGAGTTCTAGAAATTCCTTTTTAGTCACAGCGATTAAACTATTTCTTAATCATTATCTTTATAGCGGCTCAAGCCAGAACAAAAACATCACTAATATGGACAATAAACACAGTCTAGAATAGAGTTTTAATTCTTTAAGTGTTACTGAAAATATTATCACAAGCAGCTATTTTATGTAGTGTCGTCCAAATAGGGTTCACGTCATTTGCATCACCCATCAAATGGCATCAAATGGAACGTGGCTTACCTCCTAATACGATATCAGGACAACCCACATCCCTGACACTAATCAACAAATCAGGTGCAGATGTTAATGTTTATTGGGTAAAATACAACGGCACCTTACAGTCATACGGGGAACTCAAAAAAGGGTCCACAAAAATTCAAAAGACTTATTCTAATTCAAGTTGGCTCATCCAAACTTTAGACGATAAACCCTTAGGCTATTTCCGAACGAGCAAAGGCAATAATCTTGCCATCATTCCTGAAAGAACAACGAAAGCTCCCTACCGAACTATGATGTACAATTCTCGGCAAGGCGTTGACCCAATCAAATGGCAAAAGAGTCTTAGAAATTCGCTTTCTGGGCTTCTTAAAATCAATCAACACATTAAAGGCACAACGGCAACGTCTTTAAATGTTGTTAAAACATCTAGCCAAGACAAAGGAACTTATCTNTTTCACGANATGGAACTGAATAGCACGCCTAAGAGTCGCATCAAGGCNGTCGTCACTGTCCCNAAGAAAANCGNANTCCCCCGCCCTGCGATCATTGTCATTGACGGTCACAGTGGNACCAGACACTCCTGCTACAAGGACCGAGGATTTGCGACATTACTGGCTGAAAAGGGTTACATCACTGCATCAACGAAGATAAGCCAGCACAGCATACGTGAAGAGAANAATACAATGATGGGAGAGCGCCTATTNGACCTCATCCGTTGCGTGGATCTGCTNGTTTCAATGAAAGATGTCGATCCAAAAAGAATAGGCTGTGCAGGAAATTCTCTCGGCGGAGAAATGGCAATGTGGCTAGGAGCAATGGACAAGCGGATCTCAGCAACGATGAGCGCGGGATTTTTGACTACAATGGACCAGCTCGAGCAAAATCACTGCAGATGCTGGAAATTTCCTGGAATTCGTTCCCTTGTCGATTTTTCTGATATCTATTGCCTCATTGCTCCAAGGCCACTCATGTGCCAGAACGGTTTAAAGGAACGCCCGACCTGGTTCACAGTCCCAATCGCTAGAAAAGCACTTAAAGAAATCGCTCCTATATACTCAGACTTTAAAGCAGCAAATAATCTAGACTTTGTACCACACAAAGGAGGCCATGAAATCGATATCCCCTCAATGATAAATTTCTTTAATAAGCACTTACAGAAATAAATTTAACATCAATTCCTGCTAAGCCTAAAGAAGAGAATAGCGCCAATCATTATCATGAGGGCTGTAGGGACCCACATTAACAAAGGAGCAATGTCCTCTGAGGATTTATTGTCTGCAAAAATAATCCCTAAGAAATATAAAAATGCAATGATCATGCTGAAAGCAAAACCCGAAGTAGTTTCTCTCCTTTGACCCACTACCCCTAAAGGGATACCAATTAACGCGAATGCAAAACACGCCACCGCAAAGGAATGTCTTTTCTGTATTTCGGTTCTGATCTCATTTCGCTTCTTTTGACTGAGGGCATCTGCACCATTGAGCCTTTCCTTTAAAGCNTTGGTGTCCAAATTGCCCGGCTTTAGTTTTTTAGGATTATTTCGAAAGGATGAAAGATCGAGAGGTATNGTAGTTTTCTCAGCACTCAGACCAGGAAGTAAATTATCGAAGTCAGTTGGATCTTTGTCGTTTTTTATAATTCCCTCAGCATTGTCCAGGATCAATAACAACTGGTCTCCAGCCTCATCATACTCTACCCCNNCNTCTTTNGCTTTAATGTAACGGATCGGATTCTTATTCTCATCAAGCTCAACGACCTCAAGACCAATTAATTTCTCACCGTCTCTAGAACCTGCGTAAATACGGTAATTGGGGAATTGATATATGACTTTGTCTGGAACAATCAGAGCCAAAGGATCCTCAATGGCCATATTATATAGTGTCTCTTTCATCGCCGCTTTTCCTCTAGGAGCTATCCTGGTATTGATCAGAAAACTCATAAAAACGAGCGCACCGGCAATAAAAAAAACTGGACGACAGAGCCTGAACATGCTCATCCCTGACATACGGAAAGACAATAGCTCATTGTCNGCGGACAGCCTTCCAAAGACAAGCAAAACGGCAGTTAGAAGACTCCAGGGAATCGTGAAGATTAATGAGTAAGGCAATATGTAAAGAATGAACTTGAGGACTGAATTGACTGGAAGGCTCCGGTCAACGAGAAGCTCAAAGATCTGTTTAAATAAATTACCTAAAACAAAAATCAAACTCAGCACAACGACACCAAAGATCGTTGCAAAAAGCACTTGTCGTCCGATNTATCTATCGGAATGGCTAATTAATGGGCCCACAAACAAGAATAACGCTTATGTGTTATTCTTCAAATAAGTCCATTCACTTTATGGAAAGCTTTATTAGGAGGCCTCCTCTGCTTTAAGCTGCTCATACAACTCAAAAGCGTCTGAAGCGTTCATCCCTTCATGAACGACGCCTCTTACAGCCTTCATCATAGGCACAGGCGCATCTGCCTGGAAAATGTTACGGCCCATATCCACTCCGGAAGCTCCCTGAGCGCAAGCATCANATGCCATCTGCAAAGCATCTTTCTCCGGTCTTTTCTTACCACCGGCAATTACGATCGGNACAGGACAGCANCTCGTGATTGTGTCAAATCCGTCATCGATATGATAGCATTTAACCATGTGACAACCGAGTTCAGCCATGAGCCTAGTGGCCATGCGGAAATACTTTGCTGTCCTTTCCATCGCACGACCAACAGCAACGACTCCCATCACCGCAATTCCGTACCTAGCAGCCGCATCAATGAGGTTCGTTAAATTCTGTAATGATTGCCTCTCGTGTTGACTGCCTATAAATACCTGAACAGCGAGCACAGAAGCATTCAATCTGACAGCCTCATCAATGTCCACGGCCAGATGCTCATTCGAAAGCGGCTCGTATCCCGGACGCGCTAGCTTAGCGGGCTGCCCGCCAATTTCACCTTCCCACTCGTCAATTGTACTGACCATGCTGGTCCCACCGGATGCTCTAAGAGCAATGGCCTTTTGAGTCGATGCCGGAATTATTGATCTCTGTATTCCACGCGTAAGCATCAAGCAGTCACAGTAAGGCTCAAGTGGCAATATTGTCTGATCAACTCTTTCCAAACCAGTAGTCGGNCCCATGAAATATCCATGATCAAATGCGAGCATAATGGTTCGACCCGATTCCGGATTGAATATATGGGCCAGTCTGTTCTGAAGNCCCCAATCATACTGGTGCGAGCCCTTCAGGAANAAGTTAGGCACTGTCTGAGGTGTATCAGTATAATATTCCTTCTGTTTTTGTTCTGTGTTTCCGTCTAAGTCAGCCATTGTTTTCTAATGTTTTGATTTGTTTTGATTAATTAATTGTTAGCAAATTCCGCCATCGCTCTGAAAATTATGGCAACTGAACATGCCCCTGCATCGGGATGGCCCACTGATTTTTCACCAAGCGTCTTGGCCCTTCCCATCGTAGCGATCATGTCTTTGCTTTTGTCTCTTCCCAATTCTGCCGCAGTAGCCACAGCCTCGAGGGCTTCGTTAATTGGNATGTCCTTTGTATTTAGCGACTCGCTCGCTGCNGGGTCAAGNGCATCTACCATTGTCTTGTCCCCGGGAGAAGCTCCTCCACGGGTCTGTATTCCCTCATTCGCTGCAACTACAAACTCTGAAAGGGCAGAGGAATCGAGAGCTGACTTATCAGTCAGTGCCTTTGCCCCGCTCCGAAATAATGTACCAAAGAGCGCACCAGAGGCACCACCCATTGAGCTCATCATTGCCATGCCTGTCGCATTAAAGATGGACTGGATGTCCGGGAAAGCGCCATTTTCCAGTTTCTCAAGCACTGCAGTCATTCCCCTCTGCATGCCTAAACCATGATCCCCATCGCCGAGGTTCCTGTCAGCATCAGTCAGTAACGGTTCGGCTTCAATGATTCTCCTCGCCACATGCTTCAGCATCTCAAGTGATTGTGAAGCGTCTAGGGATTCATTAGGCATTATTGAATAAAAAATTAAAGTTTTGTATAACAGACAGACTCACATGGCATGTCCCAATACCCCTTAAGTTCATCATTAAGCTTTGTAACACTAAAGGAAATTCCTGACATTTCCTGACAAGTCACCAATGGACCAACGATCGTATCATAAACTCGAATTCCCCTCTCATTGAGGTATTCCTTGGCTTTTCTGAGACAAATCAGGCATTCNATCATAGTAGTAGCACCAAGACTATTTACAAAAAGAAGTATCTCATCCCCTTCTTTGAGCTCATCCACGTCAGCATCATCTGCAAAGTCCTTAAATATAAGATCAAGCATTTGAGGAGTCAATTCATCNGCAGTTGTCATAGGTATTTCAGAAACACCGGGCTCACCATGGATTCCCATCCCCAAACCAATCAGTTCCTCATTAATTTCAAAGGTGGGCTTTCCTGTCGCCGGTATTGACCCTGGAGACATTGAGACCCCTACTGATCTGGTCTGAAGAACTGCCATCTTAGCTATCCTCTCAAGATCATCNAGACTCTGAACGGACTGGGATGCCGCTCCGACCATCTTAACGATAAGCACAAGACCCGCGATGCCCCTCCTCTGTTCCTTTGAGTCAGGAGGAGAAGAACATACATCGTCTGTAATCAGAACTGTCTTGACCTCGATCCCCTCCTCCGCTGACAACTCAGCGCCAATATCAAAATTCATTACATCTCCTGCATAATTCCCATAAAGATACAAAACACCATTTGCCTTATTCACTGCGGAAGTGGCCTCAAGAACAATGTCCGGAGGAGGAGCTGCGAAAATGTCACCACAGGCAGCTCCGTCAGCCATATTCGTTCCCACCAAACCATGATAAATAGGCTCATGACCTGCACCTCCACCAATGAGCAAAGCGACTTTTCCTTCAGGTATTTCNGTTTTTACTATTGATCGGGTCCCTACCTTCACGCAGTCTCCATCATAAGCCTCTACCAGACCTTCAAGAAGCTCATCTGCTACTTTAAATGGGTCATTAATTAGTTTTTTCATTTATGAGATCAATTTTGAGTGAACTGGATAAGAGCAAATCTGNNGGTACCTCGCAAGCTAAAAGGCCACAAATCATTAGTTACAGCCATTTCTGGTCATTCATCTTAAATTACAACAATCTTCCAGCGATACTGGAATTTTAGTCAAAAACAGTTAAGTTTTCAATATAGNCATTTCTGTGAGCGNCATATCAANCATATTACTTTACCTACTCTTTCAGGTAACTGATCCCACAACGTCCGGAGNACCTGAAGCAGAACAAGTAGACATTAAAACCTTGCCAAGCTGGACCGCGGCACTATCAGCCCATAATGACGGCCTGTCCGATGTGGCATTATTAAAATTAGAGGAGATCAACTCTCGACAGGACCTCTCCGAGCAGAACAGAGCGAGAATCAGAGCACTCTTAGTGGAAAATCTGGTCAGGACCGGAAAGTATGAGGAAGCTCTCAGCACAGCCAAAGGTGATGAATTGCCTTTCTGGAGAGGCATGGCACTTTCAGGACTGGGCCGACTCACTGAGGCTTTACCCATTTTACATCAATACATCGCCGACCCATCAGATAATCGGCACGAACACGCACTTATAACGATCTGTTCCGCCTACAACTCAATGGGAATGATCGACAAATCCATTCAATTGATCTCTGAATCTCTCGAAAAATCAAAAGACTCACCGAGGAGTCCAATCATCTATTTAATTTTAGCCGATCTGCACATCACAAAAGCTAACTACAATGAGTCTATTCAATTGATCAATAAGGCCACCATTAATCCAACCTCCAGCTTTAAAATTCTTGCCGAAATTATAAAATCCAGAGCCCTCCTATATTCAAATAAACTCACGGAAGCTCAAGACCTTTTAAGAAAACTCAATCTCAATCCAAAAGAATTTACCCCTAGCATTTATCAGGCCTTGTTTCTNCTCAGAGCAGAAACCCATAAAAGGCTAAAACAATTTAATNAAGCCATTTCTGTACTGCAGGCAGCGGTCGAGAATGCCCCGGCCGGCACTGACACTTTTCCNTTCTTTGAGAGCTTAATTCTACTCAAAGATGACGCAACTGAACCGCTTAATAATTTATTACAAAACTGGATAAAGTCCGAAAACAAAATTCTGTCACGACAGGCCACTTATTATATAATCGAGGCAACTGCTTCAAAGGACCCAGAAACCGCATTAGCTAAACTGAATGGATTGGCCACTGAAGAGGATAAAATTTCATTACTCTCCAACATACTTACAGCCAGATTACTGATCAATGAATCGAAGACTCAGGAAGCTCTCGAAACATTATCCGGGCTCAGCGATAAAACGACCGACAAGAAACTAAGGGCCACAATTGCTTTCCTAGAAGCCAAAGCTCACACATCTGCAGATGATTTCAGATCTGCAAAAGAGAGCTACCTGAAAGTCAATTCACCCGATTATGCAGTCAACGCAGCATTCAACGCAGCCCTCACCGAGGTCAAAGCAAACAAAAAAAATGAATACTCATTTGAGGTGTCCAGCTTCAATAAGATCGGAAGCATAAATGCACGAGGAGATCTGATACTTGAACAAGGTCTGCTTCTTGCTTCAGAACAGAACCCCGCCGCCCTCTCTAAACTCGAAACATTCACCGCTCAGTTCCCCCAACACGAAAGGACCGCCGAAGCTCACTTGGCAATTACCGCAATCAATCTACTGGCATTCCCTCCCAAGACTAAAGCTGCTCGCGAGTCACTTTCGCTAGCAAGAAATTTTGCTACTGACCCGACCGATAAAAGGAGGGCAGATTATCTGGCTTTTTGGATTGAAGAGAGTGCTGGCAACCTTAAAGAGTGCCTAAGTTTCGGTGATCAATTTATCAAAAAATGGCCCAACTCGCCCCAGTCTCCAAGCATTCGCATGCGTCAGGCCGAACTGTGCTTCAGAAATAAGGATTATTCAGAATCACTTCTCAATTTCGAAAAACTCTATACAGATTATCCAAATTCACCTCTCGCTAGCAGAGCAAGATTCTTTGCAGGACACTCTGCCCGACTCACCCTCACCGATGAAGGCAATAGAAGGGCCGTATCTTTGTGGCAAAAAGTTGCAGAGAGTGAAAGCCCACTAGCGTCAAGGGCCAGATTGGAGCAGGCAAAACTTAAATTAAATACCAATCTCAGGGACGAAGCAATCCAGATACTAGATTCTATAATTGAAGAATCCAAGATTGATTCTATCAGGATATCAGCACTGACATTGAAAGGTAAGGCCCTCTATGAACAGGGAGGAACAAATGCCAGTAAACTCAATGAAGCGATCGAAGCCTTTGACCAGATTCTGGGAATTAAATCACTAAGGACACGTGACCGAAACGAAGCCCTTTTCCGCAAAGCAAAAGCATACGAGCTACTCGGACAAACTACCCAGTCACTTGAATCATTCTATGAAATCCTAACTGCACCGAGACCACCACTTGCAGAAAATGAATCCCCAGAACTGAACTGGCACTACAAAGCTGGATTCGAATGCATTAGAATCCTTGAAAACCGAGGAGCTGACCAGGACCTCAAAGCTGCCATAATTATTGCTGACCAGCTTTCAAATACACCAGGCATCCGTTCAAATGAGGCTAAGACATTAGGCGAACGACTAAGACTGGAAAACTTTATCTGGAAGGACTGACGCTAATTCTCAGCTAATCCAATAGGGTTTAAAGGAGAAGCGTATGTAAGCTTTGTCCAAAAGAAATAAGAAGCATGGCTGAGACTGCCGTGGACAGGACCAGCACAATGCCAACTGCTATTAGCCGCCTTGACCTTGTTTTTTGCGGAACAAGTAGAAAGACAAGGCCCGACAAGAGAATCAGCGTAAGCATCAGAATAATGACGCTCCAGAAGGCATTCGACGGATAGTTCTCACTCCTTACAATTTTATAATCGTTGATGAGCCAAACCGAAGTGAGGACCAGAACCCCTATCGCAAAAGAACAAATGTACCTGATCCAGAATTTAGATTTCATTATTATCTTAAATATAAATCAATATGAACTATATCAATAATATTATGAAAGAATCGCCCTAATATCATCATCACTTAGCCCACTCATCATTGGCTCAGCGTCACTGTCCACCACATCAATTAGTCCTTTCTTCGTCTCCTGTAGCTTCAGTATTCTTTCCTCGACAGTACCAACAGCAATGAGTTTATATGAGGTGACCGACTTATTTTGCCCGATCCTGTGCGCCCTGTCCGTGGCTTGATTCTCGACCGAAGGGTTCCACCATGGATCAAAGTGAATAACCGTATCCGCCGCTGTAAGATTAAGACCGTACCCTCCAGCCTTGAGTGAAATTAGAAAAACAGATGGACCGCTGGTATCATTCTGGAACGATTTTATCTGGGAATCTCTTTTTCTCCTTGGAGTAGAGCCATCCAAAGTGCAGAAATCAATTTCATTTTCGGACAAAACATTATCAAGAATTCTAAGCATCCTAACAAATTGGGAAAAGATCAGAACTTTACCTCCCGAGCTGATCGATGAACGTACGACACTCATCATTGGCTCAATTTTTCCTGACGTTTCCTGCCTTGAATGTTCAGTGCCAGGCTCAATCAACTTGCTATCACAACATGCCTGTCTAAGACGCAATAGAATCGAAAGAATTTCAAACCTTGATGAGATGTCATTGTTATTGGGATTTAAACTCATTAATTGCTTTTTTCCTGTACGTAAAATCCCTTCATAAGTTCTTCTCTGTTCGTCTGTTAGGGTGCAATGGATGATTCTTTCAGTTTTTGCAGGCAGATCCTTTAGAACCATCTTTTTTGTTCTACGGAGAACGAACGGAGAGACTCGACGACGCAAACTCACGTGATCCGATTCAGAAACTTCACCGGAGTACCTGGTTAAGAATTCTTTTCTGGAACCAAGATATGAAGGGTTTACAAGCTCCATGACACTCCATAGATCGAGAAGCTTATTTTCTAAAGGTGTCCCTGACATCGCCATTTTCGCACCAGCATTTAACCCGGCCAGAGCTTTAAAAGTCTTTGTATCAGGATTCTTTAGATAAGATGACTCGTCAGCGACTATCAGAGAGAAATGCATTTCCCTATATGACTCGGAATCATTAACAATTGTACCGTAACTGCTAATAATTATATCGAAATTTTGAATATATCTGATTTTATCAGACCTCTCAGCACCGTGAATAATGAGTACATTGCAATCATGAGTGAACTTTTTAATTTCACGATTCCAATTATCAATTAATGAAGTAGGACAGATGATAAGTACTGGCCCTTTCAGCCATTGTGCCGAACAGATAACCGCTAAAGCCTGGACTGTTTTCCCTAAGCCCATTTCATCGGCAAGAATCAGGCCGCAACCTTTGCTGAGGCGTCTATTCATCCAGGACAGGCCTGTCATCTGATATTGTTTTAATTTTGCACTAAAACCGTACCTTGGCTGACTTAAAACATGAGAGTCAGTCTCAATTTCAAAATCAGCCAAATCATTAAGAAGGGCCTCAACATAGAAAATTTCGGCAGAACCGGCGCTCCGCGTAACGTTTCCACCGCTCAGAGACTGATCCATTGAGGATATTTCAAAACCAGTAAAGAGCTCACTGATGCTTTGATTCTTAAAAACCAAGGGAGAACGCCCCGAAACCTTAACAGATGACTTCCCTGTCATTAAAATACGCCTCATTTCATTTTCAGGTATTATGGTTCCTTCATTACCAATGAACTTCAATTCAAAATCAAATGATTCCCCGCCGGTCCCTTTGACTCTTACTGCAGGCCTCACCTTTTCAATGTCCTTGGTGACTCTATGGAATCTCTCTCCAAGAACAACATTTGCATCTCCAAGCCTCATAACTTCATCCAGCTCACCTGCATAAAATGAAAATACATTATCCTCTCCGGAAATAGTCCAACTGTAGGTATTTGCTTTTTGAGATGCACTATCGTCAAAAGATTCGGCATCTTTGGTCCTTTGTGCATCCCGACCACCGAGCCTTATTAGCTGTGACCTCTCATGCGTATCGTTTACAATATCATTACGCTGATAAATGAACTCAGCGATGACCTTGATACTCCTCAAGGAACCCTCGACGATCAATTTAAGATTCGGATTTGCAGGTAATAAACGAAGCGACTTAATCAACTCATCCGAACATTCCATGTGGAACAACTTNTTNATCTCNGCCGAGTTACNNCTTAACCAATCCATTTTCACAANCACTGANGCCTCCTCGCTAGCAACGGCAAGNAGNTCTTTCAAATGACAATCATCNGAAGTCNATTCNGCAAAATCNGCAGTCGGCATAACGATNCCGTNCTTTTCATTTAAGACCCACAATTTTGATTCAAAACCNAAAAAGAAATGACACTCTAANGGAGCCCTTAATAATTNAATCTGANNATCATCATCCTTGGATACNATAACATTCAAAGGGATCCGGGCCTCAGTTTCTGAAATTATCAGAAGCTTCTTTGTGTCATCGCTTTCCGATTTTAAATAGACACCTGATCCCTTCAATACCTCTAAGGNCTTCCCAAACTGAGACTTATTGCATTTCAANGTTTTGNCGTGAGTCGGATTNACATTTCCAAAAATACCCCTCAATCTCGATATCTGATCATCACTCANGCACTGTTCGGGGCTAGCGGATTCGAAGTTCAGAGAAAATGCNTCAATTTCAGTGATATGACCTGATCCGAAGGTGAAAACGGGCAATGTTTTATCTCCGTATAATCTATCCTTATNNNNCTCTTCTTCAATGACTTGAGAGTTTTTNNTCTTTGATTTTTCCGCTTCTTTTATTGAATGCAAAACCACAGCCAACGAGTGCTCACAGACAGAACCATCAGAAATTGAACGCTTACACCTGCAGAGATTATCAACATCCTCTAGTGATCTAAACTTAAGACCGCAAACGTATTTCTTTCTCCCTTCGAGGACCAGACCCGTGAATAAAATCCCTCCTGAATTATCATTGAGCGCGGAACTTGATGATTTTAAAACTGAACCCGCAACAAGGTATGTACTAGCTTTTTTATAGCAGTCCCAGCCCCCTAAACCAGACAAGTCCTTTTNTTCAATTACCATGACATTTCTAATGATTTAAGATAATGCTTTTACTATCACCAAAAACATTAAGTATATTGATTTTTAGCCAAGAATGGTAGATGTGAAGTATTCACTGTTTGATGAAGATTGTAGCCATAGCGAATCAGAAAGGAGGAGTCGGAAAGACAACGACATCAATCAATTTGTCAACCTGCATTGCCTCGGACAGTAATGAGAGGGTCCTTTTGATTGATCTAGATCCACAGGGCAATGCAACGAGCGGTCTTGGTTTTACGCCAGAACCTGAGACCAGCATGTATGAAGTGCTTCTGGGAACAGAAAAAATAAANANCAGAATACTTGAGACTAGATTCGAAAATTTATCACTCATTCCTGCTGACATGGACCTTGCCNGCGCAGAGATAGAGCTTGCCCAGTCCGAGGATCACCTGACTCGGCTACGCGAAGTCCTTACAAAATTAAAGAAAAACTCCGATTATGATTACGTCATCATTGACTGCCCCCCTTCCCTTGGTGTTTTAATGACTTCAGCTCTCGCGGCAGCTGACGAACTTCTAATTCCACTCCAATGTGAATTCTTCGGACTCGAGGGACTCGCCAAGATCGTGCACGTACAGGAACAAGTCAGACTCTCCGGCGCTAATCCCAACGGAACCATAGAGGGAATAGTAATGACCATGTTTGACGGCAGAACCAATTTATCCAAACAAGTTGTAGAGCAGGTCAGGCAGTACTTCCCAGACGAAGTATACAAGACCGTGATAAGACGATCTATCCGACTAGGAGAAGCACCAAGCTATGGCCAATCCATAATCGAATATGACAATAATTCCAACGGGGCAATTGATTATCGCTCATTGGCAAAAGAATTCCTAAAAAGACGCAAATAGCCATTCATAGCAAAAAGACCCAAATTCAATTATTTACTGCAGTTGCAAGGCAAAGTTAATGGGTCATATTTCATATAATTTCATACGAACCGAATGCACCCCTTTAAAAGTTTAGGACAAAGAAACCGAAAAAAATAAATGGTTAAGTGGATACTAAANAAAATCGTAGGTTCTAAGCACCAAAAAGTGCTCAGAAAACTCAAAGCTACGGTTGAAAAAATTAATCAATTAGAAATCGAATATCAGTCACTATCTGATGAAGCGCTCAGAGAAAAGACNGCTAATTGGAAAGAGCACTTAGCAAGTTTCGAAGCCGAACTTGATGAGGAAATTAATGCCTGGAAAGATAATAAACTCAATTCAATTTCAAACAATGACCATCAGGCTAAAAGAGACATTGAAGAACAAGCTAGGCACAGGAAAAATGACAAGTTAGCCTCAGTCCATGAAAAGCAGGACGCTTACCTGAATCAGATCCTTCCGCAGGCATATGCTGTAGTTAAAAACGGAGCCAGGCGAATGGTCGGAGTATCATATTCTGTATGTGATCAGCCAATGACATGGGACATGATACACTTCGATTGCCAATTGTACGGCGGCATCGGGCTTCATCGAGGAATGATCGCGGAAATGGCAACTGGTGAAGGAAAAACACTAGTTGCTACATTGCCAGTTTACCTGAACGCTCTCACTGGCCGAGGAGTTCACGTCGTCACTGTGAATGACTATCTCGCACGGCGCGATTCTGAATGGACCGGTGAATTACTAAAATTCCTCGGTCTCACAATAGGTTGCATCCAAAACCAAATGCCTCCTGACAGGAGACGGGACAATTACAACTGCGATGTAACGTACGGCACTAACAGTGAATTTGGTTTTGACTATCTACGCGACAATGGAATGTCACACTCTTTGGACGATCAAGTGCAAAGAGGNCATTATTTTGCAATTATTGATGAGGTTGACTCTGTCTTAATTGATGAAGCTAGGACCCCACTCATNATTTCTGGCCCCTCTACCGTGACCCATACACATCAGTATGACCGTTTTAAACCTCTCGTTAACCAATTAGTAAAGAAACAAACTATCCTTTGTAACGATGCAATGCAGGAGGCCAAAAATTTTCTTGAATCAAATGACGCTCAAGGTGCAGGAAGAGCTATGGTCAAAGTGAAGTTTGGCCAACCCAAGAACAGGCAACTGCTCCGCCTCATGGAGGATCCTGAGAATCGAAGGATGGCAGAAAAGGCCGAACTTAGCCTTTATCAGGACACTCACAAAAAGGCTCTCTTCGAACTGAAAGAAGAACTCTATTTTACTGTGGANGAGAAATCCCATGATGCTGACCTGACTGANAACGGCAGATCATTCCTAAACCCTGACGATCCAGAAGCCTTTGTTCTGCCCGACCTCGCTACTGCATTTTCAGAAATTGATGGTGATGAATCGCTCTCTGAACTGGCACGTGACAAAAAGAAAAATGAGTTACAGAGCAAAATGGACTCTCAGGGCGAGCGAATACACAGCATATCGCAACTCCTGAAAGCTTATTGCTTATATGAAAAGGACGTCGATTACGTCGTGACCAACAACAAGGTCGTCATTGTTGATGAAAATACCGGACGAGAAATGCCAGGAAGGCGTTGGAGTGATGGATTGCATCAAGCCGTTGAAGCAAAGGAAGGAGTCAAACTCGAAAAGGAAACCCAGACACTGGCAACTGTAACTGTTCAGAACTATTTCAGACTCTATGAAAAACTAGGCGGCATGACTGGAACTGCAGAGACNGAAGCAGCTGAATTCAGCGACATTTACAATCTCGATGTGCTCCCTATACCCACAAACAAACCGGTCCAAAGAATTGATCACAATGACATGATNTATAAGACCAGACGCGAAAAATACGGTGCAGTAGTTCAAAGCATTAAGGAAAAGCACGCTAAGGGTCAGCCAATATTAATTGGTACGGCCAGCGTAGAAGCATCTGAAACCGTTTCTAGATATCTGAAAAGAGAGAGAATCCCCCACTCTGTCCTAAATGCAAAGTATCACCGACAGGAAGCTGAAATTATACAACGTGCCGGTCAAAAAGGTTCCGTCACCGTTTCCACAGCCATGGCCGGAAGAGGAACGGACATCAAACTTGGAGAAGGTGTTGCAGAGATAGGCGGTCTCAGCGTAATGGCAACAGAGAGACACGAATCGAGAAGAATCGACAGACAACTCAGAGGAAGATGNGCACGTCAGGGAGATCCCGGCGAATCAATTTTCTATATTAGCTTCGAGGATGACTTAATGAGAAACTTCGGCGCAGCCGATAAAATGACCAAAATGATGGAGAGGTTCGGAATGAAGGAAGGCGAGGATCTCTCTCACCCATTACTCAATAGATCAGTGCAGACAGCACAGAAAAGAGTCGAACAGCGAAATTATCAGATGCGTAAGAGGGTCCTGGATTTTGATGACGTGATGAACAACCACAGGGAAGTCGTCTACGAGTANCGGAACGAGGTAATTGCAAGCGCCAATCCANGAGAAATCATCTTTGCTGCCATTGATGAGGCAATTCCAAACAGGGTCCTGTCGTTCCTTGAGGATCCTGATCCTGACAATGATCCCGACTATGCAGGGTTAATTAACTGGGCAAACTCCAACTTCCCTATAGGACTGAACCCTGATGATCCAAACATCATATCAAAGGACCCTGAAGAAGTTTCTGATTTCTTCATCTCTAAAATCAAAGAGCTGTANGAGCTTAAAACTCANCACGAAGAGCCTGAACATCTTGANAATCTGGAAAGGTCCGTCGTCTTGGGATCAATTGATCGTTTGTGGCAAGAGCATCTTTACAATATGGACGCACTTCGTGAAGGTGTCGGACTAAGGGCACATGGCCAGAAGGACCCACTAATTGAATATAAGACAGAGGCATACGCGGTATTCAAAGAAGTCTGGGCCGACATGAAAGGAGAAATNCTCATTAACCTTTTCCGAAGCACTACGAACATNGAAGCTTTTCAGGATTTCCTTAGAAATCTTCCNATGAATCAGGGCCGCGGTGAAAATCAAAGCCCTGGAATTAGTCAATCAACAAATACAGGAAATCAACCACAGAGTGCCGACCCAGAACTCGAACCGCAAATAACAATTCCTGTGACCCGCTCAGCTCCAAAGGTAGGAAGGAACGAGCCGTGCCCTTGCGGTAGCGGAAAGAAATTTAAACAGTGCTGCGGAAGAGCCAGTTAAAATAGAGTCAAATGAAAGTGAAGGACAAGAGCATTAAATTGCTTCTAGGCATTTTATTCACTCTGCCATTAATTTGCCTCAGTCACGGACAAAATACACCGGTCACATTAGAGCTAGTGTCTGACACTGGATCAGTNAGTCCGGGA
Source organism: Verrucomicrobiales bacterium (assembly GCA_002708885.1). Taxonomy (GTDB): domain Bacteria; phylum Verrucomicrobiota; class Verrucomicrobiia; order Verrucomicrobiales; family DEV007; genus EC70. The sequence continues at coordinate 16,429 of PAPL01000008.1, forward strand.
GAAACTTTTAAAGTCTCTGTAAAAGCTACAATAGATAAGGACTGGCACATTTACTGGACAGGTCCTGGCGAAAATGGTCTTCCGACTGAAGTGTCATGGACTGTTCCCGACGGATTCAAAGCCGAACNAACACAATACCCTGTACCTCACAAAACTGTTCAATCATTTCCTGGACTCACATTAACGAGTCACACCTATGAAAATATTGCCTATTTCACCACTAGTGTCACTGCTCCCAGTGATTTTTCCGGACTCAATTCGATTAAAGTCCTNGCATCTGTCGATTGGCAGGCATGCAAAGAAACCTGCCTCCCACCGTCCACGACNCCTCTATCTATAGATTTACCAATTGGACCGTCAACTGCGACTCCTGAAAGTGGAGCAATCTTGNAGGCTTGGAACANATCCCAGTCTCAACTGCCACTCATTAAGGCCATTGCACGAGTCGATTTCGGCCACCTAGAAATNTCTGCCAAGATCAGCAAGGAAATCCAAAGCCAACTTGGCAAGNATCCATACATCATGCTANCTGACAGCAATATCATCAAAGAAAGCGAANGCCTAACAATGGACATAGAGGATGATGTACTGACCCTGTTTGCGCCGCTAGAAGATGAATCTTTTGAAGTGAATGATTCACTACAAGGGTTCCTACTGGACGGAGAAGAGAAGAACGTGTTCTGGATAACAACTGANACTCTAAGAATCGANGAGNCCGACAAGNNNTCAATNNCCNCTAANTCATATCCAAAAATCGACAGCCCCGAAGCNGAACCTTATAGAAAAGCCATTGAGGAGCTGATAAAAAACAATCAGACAAAGAAAGGCTCTTTTCTCCTCATGCTGTTATTTGCTTTTCTCGGCGGCATCATACTCAACCTGATGCCATGCGTTTTCCCAGTCCTGGGAATTAAGATNCTAGGTTTTGTACAGCAATCTGGTAATGATAAACGAAANATTAGACTTCACGGCTGGTCNTTTGCCTTGGGAATTTTCATTTCATTATGGTTATTGGTCAGTGTTCTTTTTTTAGTTCGAAACAGCGGCGAAAGTGCCGGNTGGGGTTTCCAGTTTCAGCACCCATGGTTTGTCCTAATTCTCATCGCGGTAATGTTTGTGTTTTCACTCAATTTATTTGGACTCTTTGAAATAGGNACATCCCTNACTGNTGCNGGTAGCAAACTGCAGAACAAGGAAGGCCTTTTGGGAAGCTTCTTTTCCGGCATACTTGCAGTGCTCGTCGCCACGCCATGCACTGGCCCCTTTATGGGGCCTGCATTAGGATTTGCTCTGTCAGGGCCCGAACTTCAGGGATACGCACTTTTCACATCTCTTGCCGCAGGCCTTGCNATGCCCTATGTCGTTCTCGCATACATGCCAAAACTAGTGGAAATGCTTCCTCGTCCTGGCAAATGGATGGAAACATTTAAGCAATTCATGGCTTTCCCTCTACTGGCCACCGTGATCTGGTTACTCAACATACTCGGAAAATCAATTGGCCTCTCCTCTGTGATATGGACCCTGTTAGCTTTAGTCATTCTGGCTTTAGGATTATGGATCTATGGAAAGTACTCAAATCCTCTAAATGCTAAGACCACATCAAANTGGTTAGCTAGAACTTCACTCCTAGTGTGCTGTTTTGCATGCTTTAAAATCGCACAGAACGTCATACAAACAGATTCCGTTCCCTCTGATGAAACAAGCGCCAAGACAGTTCATGGTTTAACTTATGAACCTTTCGACCCCATAGTNGCACTCGACCATGTNAAAAACGGAAAGAACGTTTTTATAGACTATACNGCTGAATGGTGACTAGTTTGCAAAACCAACGAACAGTTTGTTCTGCACAGTAAAGAAGTGAGTGAAAAGATAAAGGAACTTGGAATAGTGCCTATGATCGCTGACCAGTCGGATAAAGGCAATTGGATCCTCAGTGAATTTCTTGATAAGCTCGAACAACCAACTATTCCTTTTTATCCTCTAATACTGGGCTCAAAAAATGGAAAGATTGAAGANTTGCCGAATCAGCTTTCACCGCCTGCCATTACACCGGAAGCAGGNAAAAAGAAATTCATCAACAAGCTTGAGGAATTAATAAAACAATAAGAGCGTTCAATCAATTTCGGCTCTTAATTTTTCTAGGTCATTATAAAGAATAGTGTTCTTGACTGGCTTTATTATTTTGCCAGCCAAAGCCATAGCATCAGAAGCTTCACTCATTCGCCTATCCAAGAGGCAATTNCTCACGTAAGGCTCGATAAGATTGTAAAATAAATGCCCCCCACTAGAACTTTGGAACTGCTCAAGCGTTAGTTTGTATTTGCGGTGAGCTTCAGTCCATTTCTTTAATCNCTGTAANTCAAAGACTTCGTCNCTAGCGACTGTAATCCCAAGATCAAATCTCCCAGACCTGTTCTCGCTTACAATTTGGCGACCAAGCTTCATNGCCGCGGAATCTAACTCGAGACTCCTAAGAACTTTCAACAGCTCTATCTGCCCCTTTGCCTTAGTCCCCTTCTCCTCTTTAAAATTGCTAATCCACCTTAACCAAAAGACCCTCATCTCGTTCAGGCTAGCATTCCGCTCATTAAGAAAATTCAGCTCTATCTGCCAAGGCTCCTTACTCCTAGGCATAATTTTAGAAGCGAGCCGTAGCAACGACTCAAATTGAGGAGANCCTTTATTCAAAAGAGCCCAAGCCAAAACGGACTTGCCTTTGACTCGGGAAGGGCTGTCACCATTGGATTTTAGATAAAATTCNAACTGAGNNTCNCTGATTCTCTCCCANGTCTGAGGATCATAGGCAAAACCAACCGGATAGTTTTCACTGGCCCATCTGGCAGCATTTAATTTCCATCTACCCCTAGACTCGAGGTATCCGACCCAAGCATGACCNCCTGATCGGCCTTGACCCATAAAAAGAATTGCCGGTATTCCCTGAGATTTTGCGGCATGAGCGGCGAAATAACTCTGATCCATACATATCCCACCTCTCTTAGCCCCAATGTCAATGAGCCGGTATGGGCCATGNGGCCATTCATAACTTTCGTTGTTAATTCTTTGTTGGTCATAAGGAATAATTTTATACAATCGCTCNAGATCCTTGAAACTTTTCAGCTTAATCTGCTGAGCATACTTAAGCTCAGCAAGCTGCACCGGGGTATCAATCACNAANCAAAGCTCTCTAATTGATAACNGGTCCAACCCGATTTTTAGCTTCCCCGTTTCATGAGAAGAAACATAAAAATTGAAGACCGCCAAAGGATCAAGGCCNCCGATCGGCAGATCGCTCCTATTAACGTTAGGGTGAGGCCATGAATCAGGAAAGGGCTCATCCCATACCAAAGCCACGGCGACAGCAAGATTCATGTATCGCTCAAATTTCCTCTTATCACTTTCAAGCAATTCAGATAAGATCTGGACGAACTTTATCTTGTCGTCTGTTTCAGAAACATAACTCACNGACCTAGCACCGAGCCCTTCAACAGCAAGCAATGACCTGCAATCCTGAAAAGCATCATCAGTGGAGTTCATTTCGTGGAAGTATGGAATAAGAAACTTCTTCGCCCAGTACACCTGCCCAACCCATTTCCAAAAGTGTTGCATTGAGAGCGTTTTTGTTGCGCCTGTCGTTTTAAAAACGNTAAGTAGGCGGTCATTNATTCGTTCAACGTTTGCAACCCAAATAGCTGGNTCGGAATGGGCTCTTACCCAATTTCTCTGAACCTCTTTNCTCCATACCGGAACGGTATNTTTTTGGTCAGCACGTAAAGTGAAACAGAGTGACACGGAGACACACAAAAGACAAAGCAACTNAACAGTTGAAATAATTCTCTGACCANTTGGTGNCATTNTTATTTTAAAAGTATTTTATTGATGAGTTGTAATTTAAAAACTTATGTCTCCTCATCCCCTTACATTGCATTTAATAACTTATTTGGATCTCTTAAAATTTAAATGTTAAAAATTGATTTTAAATTTTACAATAATTTTCTGTGATTTTTCACTATAATATCTTGCACTATAAAACATATGTTTCATATATTTAGGATGTGTTAAGTATTATTAACTGATTAAATTGCTTAACACTTTGAGGGGATACGGGGTGGCACTGGATTTTTTAGGTTGAGGTTCCTAGCCAGTGTCACCTCATTCTTTCTAAGNTTATCTTGTAACCTGCCTCATCTAGATGTCCCTAAACTGGCAAGGATTTNAGACCATCCCTCAACCTTGCATNNAGTATTTCAACGATTCCNTCGTGCTCTGAAAGNAGNCCACTNATGTAGGTCCTAAGCCCATCAATTTTTTTCTCAGATTCTGTGCAGATCGTTTGTATGTCCCCTCCTTGACCCGCGTGTCTTCCGGGCGAAATAAAAAGCATCGAAAGNACNACATCACCACAGAACCCATCAGAGCCAAGCAGATCCTCGAGTAGCGGTTTATTGAAATCATACTCGGNCCCCGNTCTGGACTCCATTGAAGANGCCTTAACTCCNCTAACCTCATCGGATAAAATAGATTCTAATTGTTTCGCTATAAAATTNCTAACTTCATTAACTTTTTTCCTCGGAGTTCCATGGTCAACTAAGGTAACAGAAGGTTTTTTTAGACTCTTTTCAGAAATTTTAAGCCTAACCAAATCCGCAAGGATCTTAGCTACATCATCATTACTACTGTCTGCAATGTTCACTAAAGGTTCGGCGATTCTGACCTTAAGGTTAGTAAATTCATCCTTCAATTCCTCTATTCTTTGGGGCAGGTATTCATAGATCGCGGCACTCCGACCAAAGAACAATGGAACTACAAGAAAGCTACTCGTCCCCGCATCGAGCATTTCCTTCAAGAAGGGTTCTACAGTGTCAGCCGGAATCCCACCAAGTTGATCTNGATCAATTTTAGCCGAATGCANNAATGAAACTGGATGAACCTTGAATCCTGAAAGATTCGACAAATCCTTAGCGATTCGGCGCAAACTAAGGACAGAGGCTGCCCTATATGAGCCGTTATCCACTAATAATATGCAATTCTGTTTGTCCATGGACTTTTAGGAAACTGATCCTCGACTATTTAAATATGCAATTGATATTTTAACTATTCCACTATCAATAAACAACATTCATATCAGTCAAATCGCCTCAACAATCTTTTCATTTTCTAACAAAGGAATGAAATCAATAAGCATTATTTCCATCTTAATTCTGACATCATCCTGGGTCTGGGGAGATGGTCTTTTACGAGAGGTCACATTCAATGACGGAACTCGGCTAGTCCTTAGACTCAAGGACCAAAGCATCACTTTTAAAAANTTTCTTAATAATAACGAAACAAAAAGCCTCGAGCTGAATCTATCTGAAATTAATGAACTCCACTTCACTTCATCCAATCCCATCCAAAGACTAGATAAGATAAACGAACTTCTCGACCAGCTCCGAGATGAAAACTTCAAACAGCGAGAAAATGCCGCCGCTAAACTAGGATCCTTAGCTGATGGTTTTCAGAGTATACTCAAAACCAACATCNAAAATTCCCTTGACCCTGAGGTAAGGTGGCGACTTCGAAGAGTTTTGAACAATTTGCCNCCTCAAAGATCACTGGGATTTGATCAGATGCGCTCNNAAACAAACAAATTCAAAGGTCAAATAATAAGCTTTAGTGACACTGCCAAATACCATGGATCGACAATACCTCTTAACAGGACCTCAGTGAAATCGATAAAGGAAATCCCTGATAAAATTCTGAGGTCTGGTCACTCGGTAATCACCGACATCAATTCACCTGAAATACCCATCACAAACACAATGATCGATTTTAACTCATCACCTGAGGGAAAAATACTGCGTGCAGGACAGAATATNAACAGGATCTATGAAAAGGTTGGCGTATCTTTTTTGTCATTGCGTCCGAATTCATATCTTACTGTCAGCCCGAAGGAAATAGAGGGAATACAGCGGGGCAACTCAGCGACAAATCACAGGCCTCTTTTCGAAGGAAACATTTCAGGACGTTTCTGCAATCCAGANAATCCTGTGGAAAATCGGGCCGTNTCTTTCTTGGGACTGCGAGTCGGANANGTCAAACCCGGAGGCACAACCCTGACCGCATTCGATTCAAACAACAAGAAGATTGAAGCAACGACAAACAGTGACGGAAATCAGTTCATTGGAATTTCTAGCAAAGCTCCAATTACTCACTTCACAATCAATGCCAATTCAGAAATTGACCCTACCTTTTCATTTGATGATTTAATTTTCACANAATTACAGAGCACAAACGGAAACGATTCCACTGGCCGCACATTNTTGANCCTCAAAAACGGAGACCGTATCTCATGCAAGAATTTTATTTTTCCTAACAAACTAAATGATAAAGACAAGGAACTAATCATTTTCCCCAGCTCAGAGCCATTAGAGAACTTAAGTATAAAATTAAATAAGATTGCCGCAATTCACTTCAATCATTCAGTGCCACAGGATGAGAATCCAACGCCTCACCTCTGGTGCCTGCTTAATGACAACTCTAAATTAAAAATAAATTACAACACCGGAGCCACCCCAACGACAGAGATAGGAGAATTCCCTCTATCACAATTAAGTCTTAACGCAATATGGCCATCGGGAAAAACCCTCATCGGCGCGGAAGAAAAGTTAGCTATTCCACACAACGGAGCAGCCATATTGATTCGAAAGGACCCAGTCTATGTCGAAAATTATGAAATAAAATCGGACAGTTTCGAGGGAACCAGAAAAGATTCATCTAAAATAAAATATATATTCTCAAGAATGCCCTCGGTCTGGCTAAACAATAGCGCCGAACAACGCCATCCCGACATGGCTTTAACATTAATTGACGGTCAGAAAATTTACTTCTCTTCGCAATCACTCTTCAGCTGTTCTAAATTTACAGAAAAAGGCGCCACTTTGAAGCTATCAGACAACAAAGTATTTTCATTGCCTTTTGAGAAAATACTTTCAATTCATTTTTAACTATCTTCCCTCGAACTTTCTGTCAATCTCACCCATAGAGAGCTCCGTCATTGTAGACCTTCCCCTAGTGTCGACGTAGGGCATATCACAATTCAATAATTCAGACACAAGGGCATTCATTTCCTCAAGAGTCCTTGACTCATAGTAGAGCGATGCCTTTTCGCTAAGACTCTTAGCCAATTCAGTCAAAGTCATTCGAGCCGCAGCACTGGATCCTGACTCTTTAAGCTCCCCAATGACAGAACTCACAAAACCTTCCGAATCATCACCTGAAAAGACGGAAGGAATTGCATCTACCTTGATACTGTTATTCCCGAAGTCTCCAATTTCTAAACCTATTCCCTTCAACAATTCAATGGAATCGATCGCAGCCTGATAGTCATCTGGCATCAAGTTTATCGTAATAGGAACCAATAATGGCTGAGAATTAATAGATTCCCCTTCTTCAATCTGCTTTAATGCTTTCTCATATAGAATACGTTCATGAGCGGCTCTTTTATGTACAATCAATAGGCCCTCATCATTAGTAATAATGATATATTTGTCCTTCAGTACTCCCAAAATCTGAAAGGACTGACGATCTTTATATTTATCTTCGAGGTCTAGCCTATTCGATGCTTTATCCTGAATGGCTCCAAGATTAAAACCACTAAGATCAATCGTGGAATTATTTGAAATTTCCTCAGAAATGACCGTCTCCGCGGCCATTTCTGATAGCTCAATAATAGAGTCATGATCTGCCCTGACTGAAGAAAAGCTAGGGGCTCTACTCTGAATTAGAGATTTGGATGTAAATGCTCGGACCGATTCAACTATCGCAGCTTCGATTTCACTTTGAATACGTTTTTCGTTTCTAAACTTTATTTCCTTTTTCGAGGGATGAATATTCACATCAACTTCACGAGGATCTATATCGAGAAAAAGAAAAATTAAGGGGTGAGTTCCGCGCTCAGTCATTCCTTTGTAAGCCTCACGGCACGCGGCCCTTATTAAGGCGCTATCAACTGGCCTGTCGTTAACGAAAACAAATTGCATTCTTCTATTATTGGCGGTCACTCCCGGCGCAGATACCCACCCGGTCAATTTGAAGGCTGAACCCACATCAGTGTCATGATTAATTTCAATGAGACCATTCATATAATCAGGCCCAATCAGATCCAGTATCCTATCGATAGGTTTGGATGCGGGCCCCAGCTTTAAAATCTCTCTTTTCCCGTGTCTAAGAGAAAAGCCGACATTAAAACGGGAAATCGCAGCTACCCTGATGACGGTTTCAATTCTTGATAACTCTGTAGAGTCAGTCTTTAGAAACTTTTTACGTGCCGGGATATTGTAGAACAATGAACGTATCTCTACCTGAGTGCCAGGCGCGTCTCCGGACTCGCCAATCTCATGTATCTTACCTCCATTAATCAATATTTCCGTTCCGGCCAAATCATCATGCCTACGAGATGATAACCTGAACTTAGAAACACTTGCTATACTGGGCAATGCCTCACCCCTAAAGCCAAAAGTAGATATATTATTGAGACCATTGCTGTTAATGAGCTTGCTCGTAGCATGCCTTTCGATCGAAAGAATTGAATCGCTTCTACTCATACCCTCACCGTCATCGATAACTTTAATTAATGCTTTTCCTCCCCTCTCTATAATCACATCAATGCTCGAAGACCCAGCATCGAGACTGTTTTCAATTAATTCCTTAACGACAGAAGAGGGCCTTTCAACTACTTCGCCAGCAGCGACTTGACTCGCAAGCGAATCAGTCATGACTTTCACTTTGCCCATATTTATTTTAATATTAACAAACTCATCTATTATAGATACTTTATGGAAGCTGAATTATACTCCATTCATCTAATTTAATGTTAGTAGTTTATACAAAGTAATTATATTAAAAATATGATTAATCTCACAGACAGCGCAATCAATCACCTCAAGTCAGTACTATCCAGCTCGAACGATCCTGATAAAAATACCCTCAGGCTCTGGATCAAGGAGGGCGGTTGCGCCGGAATGGAATATCAGATGAAGATCACTGAACCGGAAGAAGGTGACATTATCATTGAATCCGGTGAAGTTAAAATCTCAATAGACTCAAAATACAAGACACTTCTCGAAGGCTGCTCAATTGACTATACGGACGATTTGTCAGACTCAGGATTGAAAATTTCCAATCCAAATGCAGCGAGAAGCTGCGGTTGCGGCACTTCATTCGAGCCCGCTTCAAAGGAACAATGAGTCGGTTAATTTACATGAACCGACTCTGAATAGATGCTCTTTAGGTATAACGATATTAATCAGAAAAGCTCTTCAAGAAAGAGCCATGGAATTGTCTACTTCCCGCCATTGTTTTGGTGGTCAATCCTTATCCTCACACTGGCGGGCATCGCAACGCTTTCCTGGACATTCAGCACATATGTATTTGATCACCCAAATAAAAAAGTTCCCTACAAAATACTTACTAAATTAAATAAGATAAGCGCCATTGAAAGATTCTCTCCGCAGGACCCGCCCAAAGCAAAAACAAGCTTCGCAACATCAAGGTCACTGATGGAAAACGAATTTTCAAATTTTACTGGTATTTACCTGACTTACCTTAACGATATATTCCTGCGAGATTATATAGAAAATTATAAACGTACCGATGGTGTTTATTACTTAAAAGGAACATTCACCATTACCGGTTCAAGACCATTAACAGAATCCGATCTGTTTACCAGAGGCACCGTCCTCAGTGCAAGTTGCGATGATTTTCCAAAGGCAAGCGTCACGCTAGTTCTTCCTTCAAATTCAAAGGATCAGGCACCCCCTACTCCTCAAGGGACACAATTTTCTTTACAAAATAATGACTTCTCATGCTTGCTGCATGTAAGAAAGCCCACTGAAGACAGCATCCATTTCACATTATTACCCATCACATACAATAACTTTAAAATATCCAAGACCAGATCGATCCGACTCAACCCGCCCCCAACCCTCAATATTGACGGATCCTGGCCGCCCATCATCGAAGAAAAAAACCATTAATCGGATTCCTCTAAGCCATACAAATCAAAATGTATGTATAAAAAGGCCAGACCTTAGCTTAGGCTCGAACCATGTACTTTTTGGAGGCATGATCGACCCAGAATCAGCAATAGACATTAACTGTGAAACGTTTACTGGGTACATCGAAAATGCAACGGCTGCGTCTTTCTTGAATACTCTGCGTTCAAGTTCCTGAGTGCCTCGAATACCACCAATAAAATCTATCCTATTATCAGTCCGAGGGTCACTGATACCAAGAACTGGCGCGAGTAACCTTTCCTGCAGAACACTCACGTCCAAAGAACTCACTGGATCATTACCAATTTCATCCCATATAATACTATACCACCGCTCCCCCAAAAACATTCTCGTTTCACCGGACCTGAGAGGCACACCATCATCGGCCTCATTTACATTGAACATACTTTGAATCTTCTTAAGAAAATCAGACTCCGAGTTTCCGTTAAGGTCAGTTACTGTCCTGTTATATGGAAGAACATTTAATTGATCGTCAGGAAAAAACACAGTCAAAAACCAATTGTAATCCTCCTCACCGGAATGGGATTCATTATCCTTCCTAAGTTCAGCCCCTACCCTTGCGGCACTAGCACTTCGGTGATGCCCGTCGGCAACATAGGCCGCAGGAAGGGCAGAAAACAGCTCCTTAAAACATCCGCCGCCGGGGACACGCCAAGCAGTATGCTCTACACCATCGCCAGCTTTAAAGTCAAAGCAGGGGTCAGTTCCCGTAATGGACCGATTGACCTCGTTATTAATTGCCTCGTTATTTTTGTACGTAAGAAATACTGGGCCTAAATGAGCTCGAAGAGTCAGAGCCAATTTGGTTCTGTCATTTTCTTTTACTGGCCTAGTCTTTTCATGCTTCAATATGACTCCATCACAATAATCATCGATATGTGAAACCGTAACTAGCCCAGTTTGAGAATGAGCCCCCATCGTTTGACGGTAAAGATACATGCATGGTTCGGACTCTCTAACGAGAACCTGACTTGACTGCAATGCCTCAAAGTTAAGCTTGGCTCTTTGGTAAACCTGATCTGAATACGGGTCCATTGTTTGCGGAAGGCAAATTTCAGCCCTTGAAACATTTAGCAAGCTATCGGGATTGTCCTTTGCAANTTTCATCGCCTCATCCCTATTAACGACGTCGTAAGGAACCGCAGCTACAGATTCAACTTTATCTGATGCCGGAATTAGTCCTGAGAAGGCTTTTATTTGCATTGAAGTACGAGATAATTAGTTATTAAAGTTTATAGTAGTCTTGCTCTAACCTAAATGNGGGTAAACGACAAATCTTTTACCATGATTTTGCAGGAAAACTATTTGTCTGTTATTGGCCCAGCTATAGATTGCTTCTTTTANAAATATTCATGATCGCTTTCTCAACTTGCTGGAACAGTCAGAAACATTCTGATGGCCTGGCCATGATTGAAGAAATATTGGACCTTGGTTTTGAGACAATCGAAATAAGCCATGGCCTTAAAGTCTCATTGCTCCCCGGCATCATTAAGGCCTTCGAGGAAAAAATTATCAAGGTCGCAGGAGTTCATAATTTCTGTCCATCTCCGGTCGAAGTCCTGATCGATGCCCCTGATTGCTATGAATTCACCTCGCACAGGGAACGTGAACGTAAACGGGCAATCGATTTGACTTTAGCAACTATTCGGACNGCAGAACAATTCAACGCCAAATACGTTGTTATGCACCTGGGTAGCATTCCAATGAAAAGGATTTCCCCTAAGTTAGAAAAGTTAGCGGCAAATGACGAAATTGAGTCTAAATCATTTGTAAAATTAAAAACCAAACTCATAAAAAAACGTCAAAAGATCTCACCTCTTTATGTTGAACGGGCNAATTCCGCTCTCGCTGAAATTCTAGCCGAAGCCTCAAAAAACAACGTTGTATTAGGAATTGAAAGCCGAAGTGCCTATGAGGATCTGCCCAATGAGGATGAAATGATCACCCTCATGGAACGCTATAAAGACAGCCCTGTCGTTGGTTATTGGCATGACTTTGGACACGTNCACAGAAAACATAATCTGGGACTCCTTGATCATGGTGAGTGGCTATCAAAAATGAAACCTTACATAAAAGGATGCCACCTTCATGATGTGANATGGCCGCACCGNGATCATCACGTCCCATTCAACGGTCAAATAAATTACCCCGAGCTATTTCAACATATACCTGATGATATCCCTATCGTATGGGAACTGAGCCACAGAAGAACAAAAGAAGAAATTCTGGATTCTTTTGCAGAGTGGAATTCGATTTTCAATAACAATGTTCAGTAAAATACGTGAACTGGTTCAGGAGAGCCTAAACTTTTATTCACANAAAGGGCTTCAAAATTGTATCAATGACAAAAACGCACCCTTACTAATTCAAATAACTAAGTACGGAGTCTGTGGCTTACTGGTCACTTTTATCCACATCATCTTTGTCTACACTTTAGGGTCAACAGTGAACCCTGCAATCGGCGAACATATAGAAAAGGACATCAAAGAGACCCGAACTATAATTAATAATGTTATAGCATTCATTCTATCTAACACTATNGCCTTCAAGCTGAACGTTAATTTNGTCTTCGAGAGCGGAAGNCATTCGAAGTCCAAAGAGATATTGTTATTCTTTGCGGTTTCAGCAGTCAGTTTTTTTTCAGGCCTGTTATCGATCCCTCTTGTATTTGATTTAATACAAACCAATAAAGGAATTGAACACCTCGCTAATCTCGCATTTATCATTAGCTCAGCTCTGGTCAATTTTATTTGCAGAAAATATATTATATTCGCCAAGTAACAGTTATAAAACAATAAGCCCAACTTATGGTTGGGCTTATTGTTTTGGGAGAGCAGTGTAATTTAAGATTGGGGGATCTCGCTGTACCTGTATTCTTTAATATCTGATACTATGCTAGGGGTTCATCGAAATCGTAAAGTTTCCGTGACCAGCATTTTCTTTCCTGCCTCTTCCAAACTTTTTCGCAATAAATTCTCCTGACCCTCCTTTAGAAACAAAAGTCAGCTCATATACCATAGTTTCAAANCCTTTTCTGGTCGTAAAAGTCAACACTAAACGCGCCTTGCAGTGGTCCGGCTTACTGAATGTATAAGAGAAAGGAACAACCATATTTCCTCTATTTCCACCTTCTATCATTTCACCTCTGCGGTTACTCCTAAACAACAATCTCTTGCCCTGACCTATGACAATCTCTCTTCCCCTCAATGTNCTGGGCACACTGCAATTTCTATTACTTTTCTTTTTTGGAGGCTTGTCAGCATTCATTGCCAGGTCCGGATCAACACCTTCTACCCCGACCCTTACCATCGCGTTAAGAAAAAAACCGTCACTCGGGATCGTGAATTCCTTATCATCTCCGTCCCCCTCAACAGATTCCCCTAACTTTTCCCAGCCCTCTTNTNCTCCTCTCGGATTCACTTCAAGAAAAAAGCTCTTGCCCCTGCANGTNCTAACGGTGATTACCATGACGTTAGAATCATGATCATGATGCATCTTGAGTATTTTTGGTAAGACNTTTGCATCGAGCGGATCTCCATCTTTAGAATGCTCTAAACCATCAGGAAATCCGTCCTTATCGGAATCAGNGTCATTTGGATCAAAACCGCATACTAGCTCGTACGCATCACCTAATCCGTCACCATCACGATCAATACTGTATTGGAGTAACTGCCCCTTTTCATCTATGACCGGGAAAACCCTCACTGAATCAGTGACTCCGTTTATCTGATACAAAAATTCACCACGAATTACCGCCTTTAAAAANTTAACTCCCTCGAGCCGCGGGAACAATGCTCTCAATGAATGCTCAACCTCACTAGGAAGAAGTTGCAGTGGTAGGATATNGTCATTTTCAGCAAATGTACCATCAAGGNNCTTGAAACGGTCGCTCGAAGATTCTAAAAGTTTGTACTGAGGATCAAATTTGAAAGTGGACGTGAATCCATGAAGCCCATACTCGACACAGATCATTCCTGAACGATGATTATCATAGCTCCTGACTCCTTCTGACTTAAAATCTGCGACGGCTCCCTCAAGGAAGTCCTGTATAGCACGAGGAATCTCCTCTGGGGGAGCCGCCATCACGGGGGGGGAATTCTCCAAAGAAATGAAAATAAGAACNGATGAGATCAGGAACCTGATATCAATCAGTTTCATCCATCTATAATCATTACTCATCTTGCTATATATTAGAGGCATTAGATTAACAGAATCTAAACATGATAATGATTTCCCAACACCACTTTGGCTGGAAACTCTATTGTTACGATAAACCAATCATAAGTAACATCCACTTTAATTTGCCCGCCCAAATGGTCATATGCTATTCTCCGGCAAATGCTAAAACCAATGCCTGAGTGACCTAAATCTGATGTAAAATTAGGATTTTTCCTTCCAAAACGACGCATTAGATCAGAGATCTCATTATCTTGTATTCCTGGGTTCGAATTCTTGACCGTAATTTTAACGGAATCCTCAGTGACNATTGAGCCTATTATAATCTCACCTCCAGTTGGTGTGTAACTCACAGCATTATCAAAAACGTTAGAAAGCATAATACCAATNAGGACCGGATCGGACTGTATTGATACATGAGACTCAACCATTTCCCATTTAGTTTTAAGTTCCTTCTCTGACGCTTTATCAAAGAATTGCTTCCAGCTCCTCCTTAACTCTTTGGCCAAAGGAAACTCTTCCAGATTAACGCTTTGNCTCCCAGAATCTANCCGAGCCAAGAGAAGNAGACTCGATACTATTCTTTCCATGTGTTGCTGCAGACTAAATATGNTGTACANCGTTTCATAGGNCTCATCACTGGTCGANTCCGAGGCAAGCGCAACCTCGACTTGGGACCTAATTGCAGCTAANGGATTGCGAAGTTCGTGCGCCGCATTNGAAGTGAATTGCCTCTCCTGATTGATGGCCTTGGCTACACGCGATAATAATTCATTCAGCCTATCAATGATAGGGACCAATTCTGAGGGAACATTATCAAGGTCAATTGNTCCATTCTGATCCCCTATCTCCAAGTCACTGATTTTTCTAGAAATAACACCGACCGGTTTTACAACACTCCCAACGATTAGCGTCGTGATTAGCAAAACTGCCGCAGAAACAATAGCACCTATCGTTAACAATCTTAATTTCAATTTTGCTAAAACGCTCTCAATNTCCATGCAGTTGTGAGCAACGACCAGATGCACCTTAAATAATCCAGAATCAGGATCACCATCATCATTTAATGAAACTGGCTCAAAGACAGTTCCCATGCACCTGATGGGCACNNTACTNCTGCGCCNCTTTAAAAGATCATCAGCTCCANCTTCNAAGCTGAACGATTCGCTAATTAATTCAGCATCATGACCCTTAGATGAATCCTCCNCAGTTAACCCAACGCTAGGCAAATCGACGCCTTCCGGAAGGCCCGATGAACGAAAGATTTCACGTCGGTCTCCATCTGCATATCTGAATTGNAAGAAGTCNTTACCTCCAGGNTCCTGCATCGTATTAAGGAGNGGCTCGGACAACCTAAAGACTACTCTGTCATTCGTTTGCGCCGCTGCGATCTGTTGATAAGCTAATTTGTCTCGAAGAAAATGGTCAAGTTCGGAATACAGNACTTTTTTAACAAGTGAGTATGTGAAATTGACNGCAAGGATAATGACAAGCAATGCACCAAAACAAAAAGCAACGAGTAATCGCGCTCTTATTGATTTTGTAACCATTACGCGAGCGGACTAATTACTAGGATCCAACAACACATAGCCCAGGCCTCTTCGGGTCTGTATGAGCCTTACAGCACCTCCCGATTCTGATTTTTTGCGCAATCTGTTAATAAAAACATCAATAACATTACTNTCAGCCTCATCAGCAAAGTCATATAACTGCTCCCATATATCAGCCCTGGACACAATCTGGCCTGACCTCANTGACAGAAGCTCAAGCAAGCAAAACTCCTTAGCCGTTAAATCAAGGGGCCGTCCTCCTCTACTNGCNACTCTTGCTTTTGTATCTACCTCTAAGTCAGCAATTCTTATAACTGAATCACTCTTATCNTTCNCCCTCCTGACCTGTGCCCGGACCCTAGCCATGAATTCATCTAAGGCAAAAGGCTTAACCAAATAATCATCGGCACCCTTATCAAGGCCTTTAATTCTGTCCGGTATTGAATCCCTTGCTGTAGTGATTAAAACTGGAACATTCTTTTTTGCATTTCTTAACTGCGCAAGAAGATCAAGCCCGTCAATTTCGGGCAATGTAAGGTCAAGGACAACAAGTGAATACGGATTTTCGAGAGCCAACCATAGCCCCTCTTTACCCTCGCCTGTTTCGTCCACAGCAAAACCATCACTCCGCAGACGCTTTGCCAACGCTTCCCGAAGCGGCGCATTATCCTCAACTAATAAAACTCTCAAAACGNAAAATGATTTTAATTTTATACAATTTAAACCATTTAATTACTCAAACTAAATAAATTAGTGATAACTAAATAAAAATTAATGTGAATGCTTAACAACTAACGGGGCAAAATGCCCGAGCAAGCTAAGTAACATGCAAAAAAGAAGCGCCGATCAATGCTCATCATCACCATGAGCGGCCTCGCCGTGACCATGAGGCTTGAACATGTTTTTCGTGTCATCCCATTTATGCTTGTCGCACGAAGTAATGAAATAAGCAGCAACGATTGCAAATATGAGTCTTAGATAATCCATGTTCATTTGTATGATTTAATGAATATAATAATTCAACAAAAGCAAATCCTTAAACTCCCTTTTCTTCGGGGTCCCAAATGAATTTATGCAATTGTAACTGAAAGGTCACTTCTAGGGAATCCCTAACGATCCAATCCACTATGTCACTATATTTAATCCGATCAAAGACCGGAGAAAATATCACGTTTCCACAAAGTTCATTAATCTTGTGGGCATGAAGTTGTTCGCGGGACCAGATATAGTCTTCCTCAGTGCCAATGACAAATTTCACCTCATCTTTAGATTTTAGATGTTTCAAATTTTCATACCGGTTCCGCTTGCACTCTCCACTACTCGGGGTCTTAAGATCCATTATTATGTGAACCCTTGAATCAACAAGGCTNATATCGCGGTTTCCGCTAGTTTCAATAAGGACAGTCTTACCCTNGTCACACATGCTGGTCATTAAAGGGAAAACTCCCTTCTGCAAAAGAGGCTCACCTCCAGTAATTTCGACAAGATTGCAATTATAGTTATTTACAATGTTCAATATGTCCGCAACGGAGTGATTTTTGCCTCCATAAAAAGAGTATTCCGTGTCACAATAATTGCACCTAAGATTACANCCCGTTAGCCTTACAAAAACGCACCTCTGCCCGACAAAACTACTTTCACCCTGAATCGATTGATAAATCTCAGTTAAACGAATTTTTTCAGAAGAAGTCATCTAGGTTTATTATTCTGTAACATTACCAACAGCCAATTATCAAAGTTTTATAACTGATGGATATAAAGAAAGCAAAAGCAAGAGTTAACGAACTTCACCAAGAACTCAATCATCACAATCAACTGTACTACAATGATGCCACACAGGCAATCAGTGACAGTGAGTATGACACACTGATGAATGAGTTGANGAGACTCGAAGANTTATACCCTGAACTNGCCACGNATGACTCACCNACTCAACGCGTAGGAGGNGCGCCGTTAAAGGAATTCAAGCAAATCAAACATCCCGTGAGGATGCTTTCAATTGAGGACATACACGAATTAAAAGAAGAGCAATTGATCGATGGAAATTCAAAAACAGAGCNCAACCTTATTGAATGGCACAAAAAAACGCTAAACGCTCTGCCATCGGATCAGGAAACATTTACTGTGGAGCCCAAAATAGACGGTGTTGCAGTTTCAATAATGTATGAAAAATCCAAACTACAATATGCCGCAACTCGAGGCGACGGCGAGATAGGCGATGACATTACACAAAATGTACTCACCATTAANTCAATACCCATCTCATTACCGAAAAATGCACCCAGATCATTCGAAATANGAGGTGAAATATTCATGCCAAATNAGGCTTTCGAAGAATTAAATAAAATTAGAAGCGAAGAAGGCGAACCTAAATTCATCAACCCAAGGAACGCCACTGCAGGAACGCTCAAGCAATTAGATCCCNGCATCGTCTCTAAAAGACCTATNGATATCATNTTTCACAGCTTTGGCTTAATCGATGGATATGACCTAAATACGATTGAACAATACAGAAATCTCCTCATAGAACTTAAACTGCCAGTAGATAATTGGTTTAAAGTCATCAAAAACTCAGATCAGTTACGCGCCGCCGTAATAGAATTAGATTCTGATCGCCACACATTTCCTTACGGAACTGATGGAGCTGTCATAAAGGNAAACCAAATTCAATCACATGAGNTNCTCGGCTCCACTTCAAAATTTCCAAGATGGGCATGCGCTTACAAATATCGTCCAGAACAAGGGCAGACAGTCCTTAAAGCTGTAACAATTCAGGTCGGTAGAACTGGTGTCCTTACACCAGTAGCTGAACTCGATCCAATTTTCATATCAGGCACCACCGTTTCACGAGCAACACTACATAATCAGGATGAAATCGATCGTAAGGACATTCGCATTGGCGATACAGTAATAATTGAAAAGTCCGGCGAAATCATTCCAGCAGTGATCAAAGTGAACCTTGATAAAAGGCCANNAAATACTGCACAATTCGATTTATATTCACACGTTAACGGCAAATGTCCGTCATGCGAATCTAACATATCCAGAGAAGAAGGCTTCACAGCATGGAGGTGCAACAGCCCCNCATGTCCTGATCAATTAATTGCAAAATTAAAGCACTTTGGCNGAAGAAAAATGCTNGATCTTGATGGGCTGGGAATTTCAGTAGCAGAAAAACTGGTTACATCAAAACTCGTAAAACACCCACTCGACCTATTTGACTTGGAACAAGAACAACTCGCAAACATGGAGCTCGAACCGGCTAAATTNAATTCAGGCGNCAAAAGTAAACCTAGACGGTTCGGCGAAAAAAAAGCGGGNAAGTTAATCGAAAGCATTCAAANATCAAAAGACTTACCACTTTCGAGTTGGCTCCATGCTTTAGGCATTCCCAATTTAGGAGAATCAGCTTCANAGGAATGCTCNCGGGTCCATGCTTCCTTTAAAGAAATACTTAATTCCCCGATCCTAGATCAAATATCTGAAAGATGGAAAATGGAAAATTGGCTGAAAAACAATTCATCCAAATCGAAAACCAACACAAAAAACACATCAACAGGCNAGAAAAAAANCCGNAAATCAAAAGANTTCAGANAAAGAATTAACGAAATCAACGACAATCTAGATGAGTATCAAATATCATCCGAGNTGGGTGGTGTAGCATGCATTTCACTGGTCACATATTTGGATTCTGATGCAGGNAAATGGTCGTTAGATAAGTTAAACAAACTNAACCTCAATCCCATATCAACCAACTATNCTCCTGTCGCTTCANACGAAGAAAAAAAGAACCTTGCCTTGTCCGGAACNACGTGGGTAATCACTGGCACATTATCAGAATCCAGAAACCATTTCAAAGACCTGATAGAAAAGCACGGGGGCAATGTCACCGGTTCAATTAGCAAAAAAACAACTTATCTTTTAGCAGGACAAAATCCGGGCAGCAAAATAGATAAAGCAAGAACGTTGAATGTAACGACATTAGACGAAAAAAAACTCAGAGAATTAATCTCAGAGAGTCANCTCGTCTTGGACATTGAAACCTCGACATGATCCGTATCACTCAAAACATATTTGCAAATACTCACAGAAACCTCTCTCAAAGGATAATTAGTCAAAAGCAGACCGATCAGTTCCTCCGCAAGAGTTTCAATTAACTTTCTCTCCCCANCAGTAGACAATTTTTTTACTGATTCAGATACTTCAAAGTAATCAATTGTGTTTTCTATGCAATCATTAAGGCCAAAGAGACTCTGATCCGNAACCATTCTAATGTTAAGAGATANCTCCTGCGCATTGGCCCTCTCTGCNTCCGTTACNCCCAATCTCGATTTTACCCTTAACCCATTAATCTTGATGATNCCCTGTTCCATTTAACTGCACTTTATTTTCGGTATAAATAATCAGAGAGTTGAAGCAAGTTATCAATCAGTAAATCAGGAGCTGACTCCACTAACATTTCTTTACTGTTATATCCTCCGAGAACAGCCGCGGTAAATACTCCGGCACTGCGCCCAGCATCAACATCATGTTTCATNTCACCAACAAAAACAGTTTCTTTTACATCAAGACAACACTCTCTTATGAGATCCTTTATACAGATTCTTTTATCAAGTGCCTCAGTATAAACTCGTTCAAAATATTCAGTAAGGTTCAAGTGTTCAGACTGTCTCNTGAAATGNTCATTTTTAATTGAACTTAAAAGAAANATTCTCAAACCGGCCCGCTCACACAGATTGAGAAACTCAACTGCTNCCGGCAAAAGTTTCACACTCTCGTCTGATTTATCGAAAAATTCTGAGTACAGATCTTCAAGATCAGACATTGGAACTCCCGGCAAAACTTCTTTGTAAAAATCTATGAAAGGAAGACAAAACGAAGAACGGAACTCGTCCCTCGTTAAGNTTGATTTTCCATAATGATTAAGGACCNTGTTAGTCGCNTCCACAACCGGNCCCAAATCATCAACTAATGTTCCNGACCAATCAAAAATTATATTCTTGAACTGACTCACTTAAAAAAAACTATTCACCCCAACCTAAAGACAATGCCCTTGACCTTTTCACGGCCGAGGAGACTCTGCAGTTTTTTTAATATCTCAGGCTTCATTTGTCTATCGAGCGTATATCGCATGGACGGCTGAAGAACACTCACCTCAATCNTTCCNTTTTTGTAGCNCGTTGGCCTGGTATTTTCCGTNATGACTGGAGGCATTATTTGATTCCATGCTCTGNCCACATCATCCTCAGTTAGCATATCACTGACCCCAAGACCTTTCAGAGCGGCAGAAACCACAGCCCCTATCTGTTTGGGTGGAGAAATCTCATCCTGAGACTTCATCCCTCTCCACTCATCAATTAGTTTTTGCCGGAGAATAGAATGTTTAGTTTTGTACTTGCGAACCATTCTAACTGTCGCCGTCATCACCAATAGCCTCGACTGGACATCCTTCCATCGCCTCCTCACAGAGCTCTCTCTCCTCATCAGATTCTGGTTGCTTGTACAAGTAGGAATACCCACCCTCTTCCTGTCTGGTAAAATTGTCAGGTGCAGTCTCTCTGCACAGATCACAATCTATGCACTGATCATCAACATAGTACTGCCCTTTGGCATTTTCTTCGTAGCGGTCTTCTTTGTCAGCCATTGCTTATGGATTGAATTTAATATAACTTAAATAAGTTAATCGTTATAACTGATAAGCAATCTTTTTTTTATCAATTCGTGCACCGCTTTCAAGCTAAAATGATTTGCATGCCAGTTAAGTTCATTAAACAATTCAAAGGGGATTATAAATGACCGACCAAAATAAATCAAATGAACCTAATGAATCAGGAATTATTTCCGGCTCATTGCCTGCGAACGAAGAAATCGTAAGAGAGTCGGAATCGTCTTCGGATTCAAGAAAAATCATTTCTGACCTAGGTGCCGGCAATAACTCACCCGCTCAAAACAAACGCAAAAATTCATCCTCTCCATNATCTCTATTTTCCACAANATTAGTTTTCGGCATTTGCATTTTATCTTTAGTTGCCCTGATGGGAACNTACATCAAAACTAAGAATAAATTCTCCTCTCAAAAAGAAACCGTTTNAACCGAAGTNCCCACTAANCTTAAAGGATCAGTACTAGAATTAAGGAGCATTGAGTGCGGCTGGGAACTGAGCCCAGAACTGGAATCCCTCAGTCCACCGAGCGTCATCGTACCTGTCCTAACTATAAAGGAGACAACAGGCAATGATGGGTATCTTCAGGTCACTTTTAAGGACAAGGAAGGAAATATCCAAGGAGACCCAAACACATATCAGTTCATGTCGAAAAGCAACTCATTCGCAAGCCAGAATGGAAAAATGCTCAAAGTCAAGTCAACCCGCGGATTAAACAACATGTTAAATTTTTCTTCATATAAGTTAGCTGACACCAAAAACTCCATAGGCCCATGGAGCGCAACAATAATGGAAAGTGGAGAAAACGGCGAATGGACAACACTGGCTGCCTTCGAGATTCCGGGAATCCAACTAAGCCCGACAAATCAATAATTAACACTCAGGTTCCAAAAAATTCTTCAACCCTCTCAAACAAATGAGCAATAACGACCCTGATTCAATACCCATCGTACCCACAGAAGGCTGGCACGTAATTCATTTATTTTATCAAATCGATCATACCCAATGGTCACTCCTGAGTGAAGAAGAGCAACTTAAAGCCAAGACGGACTTGTCCATACTTATTCAGGAAATAAGAAGCACACCAAAGACACAATTACTTGCCTTTAGCATAGTTACACCAAAAGCCGATATCGGGTTCATGCTTCTCACTGATGACCTTCACTTAGCCAACGAATTCGAGAAACGATTAACACTGGCGCTGGGCACAGACATTCTGACTCCTAGCTTCAGCTATCTTTCAATGACGGAAACCGGTGATTATATGACTACGGAGGAGGAATATTCTGAAAATACTCTAAAATTAGAACGTAAATTAGATGAAGGTTCCGAAGAATATGAAACGGCTCTCAATGATTTCAGAACCCATATGGCAAAATATTCAAACGACAAGCTGTACCCAAGTATGCCTGACTGGCCCGTCTTTTGCTTCTACAGTATGGCAAAGAGAAGAGGTGAAGTTTTCAATTGGTATGCTCTTCCGTTCAGCGAACGAAAAAGACTAATGGCCGAGCACGGCAAAGTTGGCCGTCAATGGGCCGGAAAAATAAGACAGCTCATTACCGGATCAGTGGGCCTTGACGACTCAGAATGGGGCGTCACTCTGTTTGCTAATAACAGCTATGACATCAAAGGAATCGTCTACCGCATGAGATATGATGAAGTGTCTGTTAAGTTTGCTGAATTTGGAGACTTCTACATAGGATTACAACTTCCACTTGATAAACTTTTCCGAAGAGTCGGACTATAGATAAAAAAATTCAAATGAGCATTCCAGTCGAACACGACGACCCAATTAATGCCAGGATCTTAGAGATATCCGAAGACTTGGTCAGTGGATTCCAAAGAAAACCCTTTCATCTTATATCTGAACAATCAGAAATAGAACTAGAGACGGTAATCGAAAGAATAAAACACATGCACGAAGCAGGTGTTATCAGGAGAGTGCGACAAACATTATTATCAACGAAACTCGCCCATGGCGCACTGTGTGCCTGGAAAATTGATAATGATAAAATTGATGATGCCTTTGATTTTATGTACAAAGAGGACCCTTTCAGCGGTCACGTTGTCATACGATCTACTGACAGAGAAATCACTGGATCAGATTTCAAATTATGGACCACCATCAAAGTTCCCCAAGGTGAATCGTTAGAAGATCACGCAAATACGATAAAAAATGTAATCGGCGCTGAAAAATACATATTGATGCCTGCAAAGGGAGTTTTCACGCTTGGCGTTGGACACGTCCGAAGAAAAAATATGCCGATCGGCTCAAGATCCGACTCTCCTGCTGAAATGATGACAACCAAAGTGGTAGAGCTTTCACCCACTGAGTGGGACGTATTACTTTCCTTAAAAGAAGAGCTCACAGTAGAGGAAATCTGCCCAAACCCATGGACAGCCCGCGCCGAAAAGCTAAATATATCACTCGAAGAATTTTTCAAAGTCGCGGAAACTCTTAATGCTAAAAAAGTTATAGGGCGTTTCTCCACATTCCTTGAACATACAAAACCTTCATCTACAGGCAAAAGAGTCACACGTTTTAACGGTCTCTTCCACTGGAGAGTCAAAGAAGGCATGCAGTTTAAAGCAGGATCGGAAATCGGGCGACACCACATACTCACCCATTGTTATTGGAGAGAAGGCGGCGATAATTTTGGCAATGTTAATATAATGGGAGTTGTCCATGGAACCGATAAAAATAAGGTTCTCGAGCATAAACAGGCAATTGACTCGTACTTAAATGATATTAGAATTGAAGTACTTTACACTAATGTCTTTTGGGGCGGCCGAAGTGAAATTAAGCCGTCAGAAATTTCTCCTGACATTTATAAAAAATGGCACGAAAAATACGATTAGATAACAAATAATACATTTATGAAATACATTCTTTTGCCCCTTATTATATTATCCTCCAACCTATTGTTTGGTGCCGATGAAAAAAAATCATCTCAGTCCCTCATACTGTCCGCTAAGGCTGATCCTCCCGGACAAATGAAATTTGACCAGTCCGAAATTAAAGCTAAGGCCGGTACCCCCATCGAGTTAACTTTCAAAAATCCAGACCTTCTCCAGCACAATGTACTCATTCTAAAGCCTGGAACAAAAGACAAAGTTGGCGCTCTAGCAGACGCAATGCTAACTGACCCAGACGCATTGAAAAAACATTATGTTCCTACCAGCACTGATATCCTTCATTCCTCAAAACTAGTTAACCCTGGCGGTTCTGAAACCTTAAAATTCACAATCAAAGAAGCCGGAGAGTATCCAATTATCTGCACTTTCCCAGGGCACTGGAGACTAATGAACGCCGTTCTCAAAGTAGAAAAATAATTCAACTAAAGATCCTAAGATACACTTAGGCCTCTGATATACCCTTGAAACAACACGGCGTATAAATACATAATACGATCCAGGCACAAAATCTTCTCAATGCGAAAAGGATGCGTATTCACAATCACTTTGTGTTCTGTGATAATTTTTTTTATCTCCATCACATATTACTTTTTTTTCTGGCCTAAAGTTCAGCACAAAGCCACCTCCCAATTAATTAATCTTCTCAATGAATCCTTGAGTGATTACAGAGCTGATTACCCAAAAGTTAAAGAACTTAGAAATTCCTCCGAAACCATAAATGCACTACTAGGTCAAAATCCTAGAAACAAAGCATATCTGAACAAAAGAAGCATTTTAATCCAAAATAAGAAACTGGTAGATTACTGGAAAAGGCCAATTATTTTTGTTGAATCAGAAGGATCTACACTCATTAGCTCTAGCGGCAAGAATGGGCTCAGCGGCGACCACGATGATATCCGTGCAATTTTTCAGGAAAAAACGATAAAATCAGAACG
>PAPL01000009.1 GCA_002708885.1 Verrucomicrobiales bacterium
TTCTAGATATTGTTTGTCTGAGACGCTGATTGCTTTTGCGCTAGGATGTGCGAGAGGCTCTGCAACGTTAGGGTTGGTGTTAAAGGCATATTCAACGAGGTTAATGAGGCCGTCCGCATCATTGTCACCTAAGTTGTCAGTTATCGCATTGGCATTTTTCCATTCATTGAACCCTGTTGAGAGGGTCCCGTCAGGGTAGCCTGGTCGTCCTCCATTCAATGAATTTTCTTTCCAATTAGAAGGATCATTAGGCATTTCACCAGTAAATACTAATGACGGTCCGGTCCCATCAGCAGCAATTGGCCATGGAATCTGGTCATTATAAGTAAAATTCACGATTTCATTTCCGGCACTATTTTTAACTAATATTCGTTCGCCATCATTGGAGAGGCGGCCTGTATATTCGCCCGTTATATGAATTTTAGGGTCATTTCCATATCGTGCTCTGAATGCATTGATGTCACGAACGATGACGGTCCTTTGATCTGGATCTAGGATTGTATTCTCTGGAAAGGTGAAATTAATACCATCTTCGAAATATGTATTTGATAGATCTATCGGTGAAGAGTTTGTATTTAAAAATTCCACAAATTCGTAATTGTCGCGATCTGCGGAGACACTCAACTCATTTTCGGACGAAGGTTCTTCTGGATGATAATGGAGTTCCGTTATTTTGAGATTGGATGAATTTGCCGGGGTTGAGCCTATTGAGAAGAAAGCTTCGTTAAGTGCGCTCCATTCTTTTTTGCTGGGGTCATATGCGCGGGCCCTTACTAATGACGGCTCATTAAGAATTACAGGAGCGGTTATTCTGTCTCCAACGCTTGTATCAACTTCTCCGCGAAGAACCAGATCGAAACTTATGTCAGAACTGGCAGGTGATGAGTTGTGGATTTCTACTGCTATATGATTAGTTCCGTTAATGAAGCTAGAGCTTGGGATTTGAAATTCATGATAGATGCGTTCGTTGGGGGTTCCGGAACTCGCGTATGTATCATACCCGGCATCCGATGGAAGATTTTTTGTACGAATTATTTCTGATCCGTTAGCGTAGACAGCGGCTCCGTCATCATATTTAAGTTTGATTATGAAAAATGAATAGGATGAGGGATTTGATAACTGGACAGTGGTCCGGAAATAGGTAGTGGCATTTCGTTGAGTTCCGGGAGCATCGTCAGAATCCACATAGCTTACAAGAGTAGCTTCATCACCCTCATTGTATCCAAGTTCTGAGGGACCTGATGCCCATTGGGAATCATCAAAATCACTTTTAAACCATAATTTTCCTTGATCGGTGCCATCATCGAGATATTTCCAGACCTGTCCATTTTTAATGTAATCTTTAGGAACAGGAGCCTCATCATCGAATTTTGCGGCTATTGCCTTAGGGCTAATTGCTCCTCCTGAAAGTCTGGGATCTGATCCGTCCGTTGTATAATAAATGGAGCTAGTGTTGGTGCTCATGGTGATACCGGAACCTTCTGGTATGGATCCTCCATGTTGGTTAAAGACTGGAGCAATCTGGTCCGGGTACATGTTGGCGGACCTGAACCTTGCCATCATGTTTGCGGTTAGCCTCGGCAGTTGGTTATTTAGAAGATTGTTTTGATACGCTTCCCAGCTCGCAGGAGAATGGTTTGCACGTCCGCCGCGGACGTTTGTCCATCTTGCAGCTTCTGCTAAGAATGGGAGTCTAACTTCATCAACTCTGCGCTGAAGTCTTGCAGTCAGTCTATTGGACGTCATTGCCCCGTCATTGAAGAAGTGCTTATGGATCCGATCAGCGAGTAGTACCTTGTAATCTGGGTCTCCTTCTCTTCGGAAACGGTTCATGGCGTTTAGCGGTCCGTTATGAGTGACGGGATGGCCGGGATTGCGAAGGAATCCGTCAGCATCTTTAATAAAAAACTTGAATGGGACTCCTAGGGGAACAGATCCGACGCTACGGAATTCCGACTCTGAATTGCCAGAAGTCCATAGTAGCATAAAATCAATTACATTTGGAATGTCGATGTGATTAGCAGCGGATGTGAATGGAGTTCTGCCATTGATTAAATTTCTAGTCTCTGTCCAATATTTTCCACTACCATCAAATACGACTCCCTGAAGGAATTCGTTACCAGTATTGTTGGCGTTGATGGCCTCGTAATCTTCTTTGGATCCTCCTAGATACTCTGAAGCCATTGCTGCATTCCACCGTTCACGGAGGTGGTACATCCCCCAGTATGTCCCGTTAAGGTAAACATGGACGAATCGTCCATGAGGGGCAATGTGCCCCATTTCCAGCATTGAGTCATCAGTGAATCGGTTTGACATGTATGCGCCGCGGTCAATCATATCGTGCGAACCGGTTCTGAGGTTAATACTGTCAAATTCTTGGGCCGGGGGTATTTGATTTTCGATTCCCTCATAGATTGGGTAACGAAGTTTGGTGGTGCCGTACTCGGCCCGGAAATAGATGCGAAAATTCTTTTTTGAAAAGTTTGTGAAGTATCCGCCGAAATGAGTGACGCCTGCGTTTTCCTGAAATCCTTTAGTTCCATCAGGAAAAATCATTTCAATGGATATTGGTCTTTCCTTCTCTGTGTTAAGAGTGTTGGGACTTTCGATTGACAAGGATATTGAAGGTATTGCCTTGAGGGAATCCACCATTAATGGTTTGTATTTAGCGTTTTCAGTGATGGATTTACTCATGGTCCTTTGGCTAACGACATCGTCAGGAAAGACATAGGTATGAGTATCAATGTTGGTCGGTGAATATCCTGATTTAAAGGCTATTGCTCTAACTACTGTTGTTTTATCGATTCTGATAGGGGAGTCATATACTGTCCCTTCAGTTTGACTTGGAGCCGTTCCGTCCAAAGTGTATCGTATCACTGCACCTTCGGTTTTCGTGTTTATTTCGAGTTCAAAAGGCTCTTCGTGAAAGCCTCTGTTCACATTGAACTTGGTATCACCGACGAGTCCGTCTATGCGCTGACTGTTGAGGGATCCAGGGGTTGGCTCCAAAAAGTAACCGTTTTGTGGAGAGTCTAGGTCGGTTTTTTTTCCGGCCAGTTCGGGAGAGACGAGAAAGTCGGAACTGTTCATTGATCCGTTCAGCCCTTGTATTGCCAGTATGTTCTTGCCCTTCAGCAGAGGTCCTGAAACAGGATAATCAAAGAATGTAATCGCATCGTTTTCATTAGATCTATTTGATGTGGATGTGGAGTTCCATATCGGATTGTCCGGGGCACTGAGTGATTGAATTTTTTTGCCGTTGAGATGAGCAATGAATCCGTCTTCCCATTTCATTCTCAAGGTGAGATCACTTATTCCGCTAGCGTCATTTAAATTGAATGGAATTCTAATATAAATGGACGCATTTATACCCCTCATCGCAGATTTAACATCGCCGCCGTCTCCAATGTGTGGGATGTATTTCGTTGAATTATCGTATCCTATACCAGTTTTACCAGAGGACCATGATGAATCGTCAAAGCTAGTTTCTGTCCATCCATTGATAGGAGAGGATGGAACCTGCCACTTTGCTTCATCGCCCTCGGCCATGAACTTTACGTCCCTAGGCTCCCCATAACCGCTACCGAATGAGACATCTTCATATTGCCTTGGATAACTGTCAAACTCGCTGGTTATAGTTGTTCCGTCTGGCTTGATCAGCGCCAAGAAACCTCCCTCTGAAGAGTTTAGCTTAAAATTGGTGTGAAGATCTTTTTTTGGATCTTTAAGATCTTTTCCTGAAGCGAACACTATTACGAATCCGTTATTATTGAATTCTTTTTTTGGGAAAGTCCATTTGGTTAAATTGAGGGGATCGTCTGTCAGGTGATAGCCTTCGAGGTCCCCAGTCTCTCCATTAATATTAGAAATCTCAATCCAGTCATAATTTTGACCATTGCTGTCCTTTAGGCTCTTACTATTATTTGTAAGGAATTCACTTATTACTGCCGTCTGGACGGGCTCAGCCCAAAGTTGAATGTTAAATAAGCATAAAGATAAGATTCCAAAATGCCTGAATTTTAATGATAGTGCCATGATCTTATTAGTCATGAGGGTTGTTGGTGTTAAGCTTACCAGCCAGCCCCTTTTACCTTGGTTTTGATTCTGCAAATGTACATATCGGCAGTTAAATAAAGTACCGATCCGTCTTCACCCCAGCCGCAATTGGCTGTCTTTTCTCCTGTGCTTATGCGTCCAAGTAATTTCCCAGATGATGTGAAAATTAAAACGCCTCCTGGCCCTGTGGCCCAGACATTTCCTTTGTTATCAACTTTAAGTCCGTCCGGCAGGCCCGGGAGTTTGCCTACATTTTCGGTCGCATCAAAGAACAGTTGCCCTTTCCCTAACGTTCCATCCGGATTGACAGGAAATTTTTTCCATATTGCAGCTTTGGGATCAGATTGTGCAACGTATAGGTGCTTTTCATCTGGAGAGAATGCAATTCCATTGGGACGAGTCATTTCCTTCGTGAGGAGAGTCAGTTGTCCGGATTTTGAAAGTCGATAGACTCCACAGAAGTCGAGTTCACGTCTTGGATCGTCATATCTGTTTGGTAAACCGTATGGAGGGTCAGTGAAATAAAGGTCGCCAGATGAATGATAACAGGCATCATTTGGGCTGTTTAGTCGTTTCCCTTTGTAATTATCGACTAATGTTCTTTTGCCCCCTCCTTTTGTTATGACCGATATGCGCCGGTCACCATGTTCACAGGAAACGAGTCGTCCCATCGAGTCGAGGAGTAGACCATTGCACCCGGGCTCGTTCCCGTAATCAGTTGGACCAGTGTAACCGGACGGTTTAAGGAAGAGACTCACTCCTTTATTTTCTTTCCATTTCATTACGGAGTTTCTGGGGATGTCTGAAAATAATAAGTGACCGCCTTCTTTGTCCTTGATCCATACTGGTCCTTCGGCCCAAACAAACCCGTCACCTATGACTTCGATCTTGGTATCCTTCTCAATTAGTTCATCTATTTTAGGATCGATTCTTATTACTTCGCCGATGGTAGGAAAATTTCTGGTGTCTATTGTACTTACTGCCGGGGTCTTTGAGTCCTGAGCGAATGAGGGAAAGGTTACGGTGATAAAAGTAAGGGCTATAAAATGGGATCTCATGTGATCAATTGTAACCCTTGATTGGCATTCGGAAAAGAAAAACCCTTTCCATTATTTTAATGATAATGAGTAATTTGGATGCATTAATTCACCAATTGATTTGTGTTGAACTTTGATCTTCGAGATTTAGTATTATTTAGTAATCATTGTCTAAACAAACTTGCCCCTTGTCCGAACAGAATCTTGTGAACATTACGGATAGTAAACTTCTAATGGAAGAAGTTGCACACGTTCCGCATGGGGTCAGGTCGGAAAGAAAGAATGCAGGAGCTAAGGCTATATCTCTCCTCATAGCTGTACTTTTGAATGCGGCGTTTTTTTTAGTGCTAATGCTGATAAGTTTTACTTTTTTTGAGGAAGATGAAATTGAGTTAATTGTCGCTCAAGGGCCTAGAGATAATAAACAAAACCTTAATAAGGAACAATTTCAGCAAAGGAGACAGATGAAGCCCGCTCCAGCTTCTTCATCGAGTTCATCTCCAATTCTGACATCGGTTGCGGCGTCTCCCAATGCTGTGTTTGCCGTTGAAAGTTTGACGGACAATAATACTTTTGGAATCGGTGATGGTTGGGGAAAGGGGGCCAGCTTTGGGTCGGGACAACAAGGAGGGAGTGTCGGTTTCTTTGGTTCTCGTTCAGTGGCTCAGAGAGTTGTTTTTATAGTGGACGTATCAGCATCTTTGTCGAGTCAACAATTCACAATGATTAAAAATGAGCTTAACAAATCATTAAAGAGGCTGGCGCCGTCTGTTAATTTCCAAGTCATTTTCTTTTCGGGACCGGCCTGGTTTGCGGAGGATCAGCAAAGCGTAAAGAACAAGGTTCATACAATAATTCATAAAGGTAAAAAATATGTGTGGAAAACAAATGGTGGAGCGAGTCGATACTATATTGAATCAGATGAGAGTTTGTACACTTCACCCTGGATTATTGCGACTCAGGGAAATATCAAAAAAATCGGCCGCAGAATTGAAGCTGTTAAGAAGTCATTTGGAACTGACTGGAGGCACCCTTTAAAAATGGCATTGCAAATGAAGCCGACTGCGGACGTGGTTTATTTTTTGACTGACGGTGTAGTTGGGAATGGTCAACAGGCAGTGGATGAAGTAATTAAATTAAACAAGAGAGGTCCTAAGGCAAAGATTTACACTATTTCTATGATGCAACCAAGGGCTGAGGATTTGTTGAAGGACTTAGCGGAACGATCGGGCGGGGAGTTTTCGATTGTGATGGCCGACGGGGAAGTCAGGAAAAAGAAGAAATCGAAAAAATAGTCTGTAGCTATACGGCTTANCTAGAAGCCTTCTCCGTGTTCATAAAAGTAGGCCTCCGTGTTATTATCNTAAATAGGCTTAAGTGGGGTGAATTTGTTAATGAGTTTAAGCTTGTTGATTTGAGTCATAGGAACGGTAGTTTTAAGGGCAATGTCAATCCTGACCCCATTGTCACGATTCGATGAACCGTCACCCGGAGGATGTTGGGAAGTGCTGGAATTGAGGCTAGGGCCTCCCACGGCGACGTNTGCTGTGCCGCTNGAAACGTTGCGGTAAAGTACATAGAGNAGCTTGTCGTTGGCGATCTTGTCGTAGTCTGTAGTGTAGGCATCTGTAGTGTTAGTCTGGCCGGGGGACGCAGGTGCAGTATGATTGATGTAGGTTTTCTGAGAAGGGAGAGGTTCCATCGTTAAGAAGCTATAATTGTCAGATGAGTAAGTGGTCCATCCGTTAGCGATTGCGATTGCTTTCATGGTATCGGCATCATCGTTGTGATCCATTAGGAAATCGAGCAACCCGGATCCCTGGCTTGCTGAGTTGAGAGTGCACCACCAGAAATCATCGGATCCGCCATAATAATCGAGGCCGTGGTATTGTTCGCCGTGGAAAAACAGCTCGCCTGTATCGACGTGATATTCAATTTCTCGGTAAGTGTCGGATGCGAAGCGAGTGCGCAACACTATGCCTCGCGGAATCTCGGTGAAATTTGTCGCTAGGCGAAAGAATTCTTTTTCCTTGCCGATTTCCCATGACATGGGTGAGGTTGATTCTGCTTCAATGGACCATTCTTCTAGGTCATTTGAGGATAGTAGGTGGGCTTCGGATTTCCATCTGAGGCTTCCGATACCATTNTTGATGGTGAGTTNAGGTGTCGANAATGTGATTGGATCAGGTTGAGCGGGCAATTCTGCTAGGTTGCCAAGATAGTTTTCGATCAGGCTTCGGTCGCGCTCGTTTAATGCGGATTCGAAGATGATTATCTGGCTAATGTTGCCTACCAAATCATAACCGCTCTCGCCGTANGCGCCGATGATGATATTTGCGTTTGCTGTGACGTTATTGGACGGTGTTCCAATAATATTGAGATTAACACCATTAGCATATGTGTCATGCGTATTGGCAGTGATGACGGTACTCCAGACAGTATCGATTCCATCGTATGCAGTGATGTCGTCGCCTGCGTAAGTTGTGCCGTTATACATCTCTACACGAAAGCCTCCGNCCCCATCGTCCCGCTGATGAGATATATTGTTTAGCCCTATGTTGTATGCATAGGTTCCGGAGGTAGCAAACGGCGCATTGGCTTTATAATGGCCTAGCCAGAAGANAGTAAACTCATTGGCCCCGGCGTTCTTAAGGGAGCCCGAAAGGTAACGGCCATCTGCGGCAACGCTTGGATCATTAAAAATCAATTGACCATTGATGTTGTAAGTAATGAGATTAGCAGCTCCATTTCCTCGTTGTGTGGAGGAAACGGTCATGTCGCGGATTAACGACCCATTACCGTCAACAGGAATCCAGGATTCGACAATATTGCCGGTGGTTATTACTCCTGTACGGCCATCATAGTGGGCGACTAGTGCTACTTGAGTGTCGGTTGAGAGATCTTGAATATCATCGAATAAGCTNGCATATGTAANCGCGCAGCAAATTGCGTAGATACCAATTCCTTTTGGTATGAATCCAGCTTTCAATATTATTGACCGGAATGAGTTATTGTTCCCAATATTCATATGAGTCTGCATTTTCTTTTTTAGTGTGACTAAAGGAGAAGGCGAGGAGCGCTGCTAATATTGAGGGGATCAGGATAGATAGCCTCCTAAATAATAATTTGTTTGGTTCTTTGAATATTAGTAATCCTATCCAGGCCAATGATGGTGCGGATAAGAGTAGGCAAAGAGAGTGAGTAGGGGGTAATACAAAGTTCCCAAAATAAGAATAACAACTTAAGTGTGTCCATATTAGTGCAGTGGCAATGGCATAGCCTGGGGAGATTTTTTTTTGTTTATTGATTAAGCCTGTTATAAGGCCAATTGATGATATTATGATTGTGATGCCAAGTAGTTGTGCGATGGAGGCGCTATTGAACCCGACAAAGATGGTTCCGGAGGCGATAGTTCCTAGTGCTATATGGAAAACAAAGAAATCTATAAGCTTTAATTTTGTTGCGATGGCGTGAAGAGAAACCATTGAGCTGATCATTGTGAGAGAAAGTGCGCAGAAAACATTAATGCGATAAAATAAGCTGAACTTNTCATGGTATATTTTAAACCCGTGCAAACTGAGCCCAATGATGATTATTGATATTAGTGCGGCAATTATATTTACTGCATGAGCGGAGGGGGTATTGAGGAATTTTCCTAATGTAAAAAGAGATGCCAATGCCAGTAAGCCAAAAGGCAACCAATCGAAGGAGTCATTTGGTGGAAATCCATTGATTCCTTCTATGCTCTGATGGCTGATGCTATAGCAAATTGTAAGAGCCCATATATCGAGAGGCTCAAANGTTAATTCCTTCCCATNAAGGGATTTGCTNNATTTTTTACGCCAAATCAGAGTAAATATAATAGCGGATAAGGCTGCAGGTATGATTAGTGGGCTGAGAAAAATATGTAGTTGATCAATGCTCGGCATCGTACCTTGCCGGTGAAAGGTTTTGATCGGTTAATAAGGCATAATTCCTTTTATTTACCTAGCCCCTCAATACTCACTTTAATGTTAACTCGATCTGATAAAGCGTCAGGGAGTCCGAACTTCATACCGAAATCACTTCGATTAATGCTAAAAGTAGCAACGGCTCCAAGTAAAGGGCGTTTATTACCAAAGTGCTGGCCTATCCCGTTAACTTTATAGGTTGCGGTGATAGATTTTGTTTTGCCGAGCATTGTGAGTTGACCTGTAATTTTACCTTTGTCGACGGATTGACTTTTNAATTGGATTTCAGGGAACTGAACAACGTCAAAGAAATCTTTGTTTCTAAGATGGTCATCTCGCTTTTTGTGGCCAGTATCAACGCTGGCAGCTTTGATTGTGAAATTCAATTTACTTTNCTCAGGGCTGTTTGGATCGTATGTGACAGTTCCTTTGAAGTCATTAAAACGGCCATGAGCTGTCCCTACTTTGAAATGAGTGATATCGAATAAAATATATGAACCGACTGGCTCGATTTCGTATTCTGNAGCATTCGAAGGAAATGTAATTAAAATGNATGCCACAATCGNTGAGGTATGCTTGATGATGGTGCTAATGGGATGCATAGTTCTATTCTGATTCATTTTCTTCTTGGCGAGTGGATTTAATATAGATTTCGCGTAATTGTTTAAAATCGACTTTGGCAGGGCTGGAAGACATAAGGTCAATTCCACGATTATTTTTTGGGAATGCTATCACTTCCCTGATGCTTTCTTCTCCAGCGATCAACATCACTAACCTGTCAAATCCAAGGGCCACTCCTCCATGAGGCGGTGCGCCAAAACTGAAAGCATCCAATAAGTGACCAAATTCTTCTTTTGCTTCATCTTCTTTTATGCCTAAGGCTGAGAAAACTTTACTTTGCAATTCACTTTCATGAATTCTTATGGATCCACCTCCTATCTCATTNCCGTTTAGAATAACGTCGTAGGCCTCTGCTCTTATCGTTCCATAGTTTTCCTCATCATTTAACAGTTCCTTGTCTTCATTCACGGGTCGAGTGAATGGATGATGCACAGCATTCCATTTCCCAGTCTCTTTGTCTTGAGCGAGTAGCGGGAAATCAGTGACCCATAAAAATTCAAGGGTCTCATTATCTTTTGTTAGCTCAAGGTATTTTGAACACTCCAACCTGATTCTTCCTAAGACTTCACAGACCGTTTCCCATTCCCCGGCCCCGAACAGAATCAAATCACCCTCTTCAATTTTCATTGTTTCAGTGAGAGCAGCTTTTTCTTCATCGCTGAAAAACTTAACGATGGGTGATTTCCANTCACCATCTTCAACTTTTATGAATGCAAGACCCTTTGCTCCATGCAATTGGGCAGTTTCTGTCAAATGGTTCATTTGTCCAGTGGTGACGCNGGCAAANTTCTTAGCATTAATTGCTTTNACAACGCCTCCATCATTTAGCGCTCCGCTGAANACTTTGAATTCACTNTTTTTAAACACTTCTTTCAGGTCAATTAATTCCAGTCCGAACCTCTTGTCAGGTTTATCGCTACCATACACGTCCATTGCTTCCTGATAAGTGAGTCTAGGGAAAGGAAACTNAATTTCAATTCCGGTCGCNTCTTTAAAGCATCTAGATAATAGGCCCTCTATGATCTTTATGATATCATCAGCGTCTACAAATGAGGCCTCTATATCNACTTGAGTAAATTCAGGTTGTCGGTCGGCGCGTAGGTCCTCATCACGGAAGCAGCGAGCAATTTGGAAGTACTTTTCTACCCCCGCAACTTGGAGTAATTGTTTGTATTGNTGAGGGGCCTGAGGCAGTGCGTAGAATTTTCCAGGATTCAGTCTGGAGGGAACAAGAAAATCTCTGGCCCCCTCNGGAGTGCTCTTACTTAAGATGGGGGTTTCAATTTCCAAGTAACCCATTTCATCAAGATAATCTCTACATGATTTCGCGACGCGGTGACGGATTTGCAAATTTCTAGCCATTCTGGACCGGCGCAAGTCGAGGTACCGNTGCTTNAGTCTTAGGTCTTCATTTGAAAGTTCCTTATCNAGNTGGAANGGGAGAACCTCGGACCGATTGATNATTTCCAGCTTGTTGGCAACGAGTTCAATTTCTCCAGTATCAATGTTTGGATTTATGGTGGATTGCCCTTCGATCTCTGGTCTTTCCGATACGGTCCCTGTCACACGGACAATATCTTCTTGCCTAAGTCCATGAGACATCTTGGCGGCCTCAGCGTCCTCTTCACTTCTAAATACGGCCTGCGTAATTCCTTCGCGGTCTCTTATATCTATAAATATGACCCCATGATGATCACGCTTGGTATTGACCCAACCGATGAGAGTTGTGGTTTGGCCGANGTGTTCTTTGCGGAGTTCGTTGCAATTGTGCGTGCGCATATTATATTTTTAGGAGAAAAGTTATGTGTTTGGGGCTTTTTATTCTGCTAATAGCGGGCCTTCGGGCGGAGTTTCTTTGATGGACTTAATGAACTTAAGAATCTGGTCTGTTTCAATCTCTATTTCTTCCCTTTGGATTAAATCTTTTACTTTAATTATTGGATATTCCGACCCGATAATTAAAGCGGTTCTGGACTTAAGGCTCTCAGCATTTCCGAATTGCTTACCGACTTTTGTTGGAGTGAGTGGGTAATTGACTCGATAACCGTTACTTCTTAANAGCTGCACTACGGAGAGCGCAGCTTTCCGGTGATTTTCGTCAGCAATTATGATGTATGCGTCCGAACAATCCTCAGTGCCNAGATAATTTAATAATTTACTATTTGCTGTTTTTGTTTGTTTGATGAGGTCAGTGATTACCACATCACCCATGGCAAAACCGCAAGCAGGGATGTCAGCGCTACCGTCACTTATGAGTGNGCACAATTTGTCGTACCTGCCTCCTCCGGCAATTGCTCGCATGTTTCTATTTGTGTCGAACACTTCGAAGACCGTTCCTGTGTAGTAGGCCAAGCCTCTTACAACGTTAAGGTCTACCTTAACATAATCAGATAGTCCACGAGCTTTTAGATTGTGTATCACTGGAGTGAAGTGCTTGCTATCAGCCGCAGAATTTATGAAATTATGCACAGCGTCTCTTGACGTTCCGATCTTTACTAGGCTCTCATTAGTGACCTCATCTTTTTCTCTTTCAATTTTATCAATTGTCTGAAGAAAATATTCTTGAGATGCGGGGTTTATTGATTCTTGTCGCATGAAATCTAACCATGCTTCCCGGTCACTGAGGCGTATTAT
This sequence comes from Verrucomicrobiales bacterium, assembly GCA_002708885.1. Lineage (GTDB taxonomy): Bacteria > Verrucomicrobiota > Verrucomicrobiia > Verrucomicrobiales > DEV007 > EC70. The sequence goes on from PAPL01000009.1 coordinate 12,299, forward strand.
GAAATCTTCCTTAGTGAATCCAAGTGCTAACATTAAATCTATTGCGAATGCGATGAGCTCAGCGTCAGCCTCCTTAGAATTTTCGCCTAATATATCGGCATTGAGTTGGTAAAATTCTCTAGTCCTCCCCTTTTGTGGTTTTTCGTAGCGGAAAAATTGACCAATGCCAAACCAGCGTAACGGTTTCTTATAGTCCCGTTGGCGCGCTGCCGCCATACGAGCCAAAGTAGGAGTGAGTTCCGGACGCATGGCTACTCCGCGTTCACCCTTATCATCAAAATGGAACAGTTGCCCCANGATCTCGTCACCACTCTTTCTTTTGTATAATTCTAAAGGTTCGAGAATGGGGCCATCATATTCGTGGAAGCCGTATATATGCGAAATTTCGCGCCATTTTTCAAAAATGTAATTTCTGATGGCGCAATCTTCCGGGAAAAAATCCCGAAAACCGGGAAGTCTTTGTATTTTTTCACCCATTTTTTATGTTATGAACAGTCAAGTTGGCCGCTTAATGGCGAAATTCAACCGATTTGGGCATTGAGGCTTCAGCTGATCTGGCCAAATTGTTCTATAAATGCTTAGTGAGCTAAGATTAAGCAACTTTCGTTGCTTTGAAAGTTTTGACTGCTCTTTGGAGGGCGGAACTACTCTATTTGTAGGAGAAAATGCTCAAGGTAAGACATCAATATTGGAGTCTATTTGTATGCTAATGCGCCTACAGTCGCCTAGGAGTAATAAAGTTATTGATCAGATAAGGTTTGGTGCTGAGGTGTTTTCTATAGAAGGGACCCTATTGGGTAAGCGGATTCTTTTTTCTGCAGCTGGTCCAAGGCGGCGAATGATGGTGGATAATGAAGCGTTNAGTAAGCGCAAAGAGTATTTAATGGAAACGGGCTTAGTGGTTTGGATTGGTAATGATGATATTGATCTTGTTAGGGGAGGAAGTGAGTCGAGGAGGCGATATCTTGATTTTGGAGCATCACAACTTAATGCCGGTTACTTGCCGGCCCTGAGAGCTTATACGAGAGCCTTGCGCGCAAGGAACTTTCTTCTGAAGCGTGATTCGAATCCGTGTTGGGATCAGATAGACTCTTACACCAAGCTTTTAGTTCTTCACGGCAGTATCATTGCCGAGCAGAGATCAGATCTGGTATCTTCTCTTGCTCCATTTGCAAAGGAATTGCAATCTGAGGTAAGTGGTAAGGATGAATTTCTTGCATTGCATTATAGACGTTCAGGGGATGATGATTTGAAACTCGCTTATGAACAGAGCAGGGAAGCCGAGTCTAAGCAGAGAGTTACNTTAGTGGGGCCTCACCGTGATGAACTCGAGCTGTCTATTAATTCATTAAGTGCTTCTAAGTTTGCTTCTGAGGGACAGCAAAGAACGATAGCGCTGTCCTTAAAAATTGCACAGTCGCATGTTCTCCGAGAACATAAGGGAGNGGATCCGATATTATTAATTGATGATATTTTTGGTGAATTGGATTCATTCAGGCGCAACAGGCTCTTATCTTGTTTGCCTCAGGGCGCTCAAAGAATCATTACCACGACAAGTTTGGGCTGGGCTTCTGATGATTGTCTCAAAGGTTCACGTTGCTATGCACTGGAAAATGGTTCGATTAATGAGTTGAGATAGAAAATAAGGAAATCCATTGAAATAAATCAGAACCTATGGAGATTGTNGGTTAATATATATTAATATTTAGCTATCATTAAATTNCACTGATTTCTAANCACATTCACTTTTCCATGAGAAACATTTATTTGGTCATTCTTGTTTCGATAATTTGTCTATTTTCCGTTTCATGTACTTTCTCTGAATTCTCTTTGTTCCGTCAACATGACAAAGTGGATGTGGCTGGTCCGATCTATTCGGTAAGGACAACGGCCTACAGTCACAAAGAAAAGGAACTGGGAGGCAAGTACGGGGCGTTGACTGCTTCTGGTCGCCGTTTGCGGTACGGAAGGATCCGCAGCGCAGGAGCAGATTGGTCNAGGTTTCCTCTGGGCACGAAGTTTAGGATTATAGGTCAATCGCACGTACATATCGTTGAAGATTATGGGAGATCTCTGGTTGGAACAAATACTATTGATTTATATAAGCCTACGCTCAGATCCATGCATAATTGGGGAACCCGCACTGTTAATATTCAGATAATTGAATGGGGAAGTTTTCAGAGGAGTGCGGAGATTTTGAAAGGTCGCCTCCAATATGCTCATGTGCGAAAAATGTATAATGCTATTAATGCGAAACGTAATTAAATATAATACTTTTTCGAGATAGGGGATTTAGATAGTTTATGTTCTCTTTGTATGACTAAAAAGGAACGCGCTGAATTTGTGCTTCAGAGGTTAAGCTCTCTTTATCCGGAACCGCCAATTCCTCTTGATCATTACAGTCATTATACATTGTTGATTGCAGTGTTACTTTCAGCGCAGTGCACTGATGAGAGAGTTAATAAGGTAACGCCTGCTTTATTTTCTNAGGCGGANACATCGTATTCTATGGCCGAGATGACAGTTTCAAGAATTCAGAAAATTATAAGGCCNTGCGGATTGTCTCCCCAAAAGGCTAAAGCTATTAGGTCCTTATCTGAGATTCTAAATGAAGAGCATGAGGGTGAGGTTCCAAGGTCCTTTGAGGANCTTGAAGCTTTACCGGGGGTTGGGCATAAGACCGCATCAGTGGTAATGTCTCAGGCCTTTGGATTTCCTGCATTTCCTGTCGACACACATATTCACCGTTTAGCTCAAAGATGGGGACTCAGTAGTGGGAAAAGCGTTAAGCAGACAGAGAAAGATCTAAAAAGGCTCTTCCCGNAGATCAGCTGGAACAAGTTACATCTCCAAATAATTTATTATGGCCGAGAACATTGTACAGCTAGAGGCTGTGATGGGAGGGTCTGTGATATTTGCAGATCCCTTTATCCTAACCGGAAGGGTCCGAAGAAGACTAANAGGGCCTAATGAATATTTTTCTATTTTTCCTGCATTGATATCTTCTTAGTNCTCAGGATGATTAAATTATCCGCAAATCTTACGCTGTTTATCTTTTTTAATGAATCAGCAAAAAGCTCATCGTTTTTATACATTTCAAGTTGGTCCTGACTTCGCCACTTTTCTAATAAGTTCTCAGGCATTGGTGAGCCATTGCTGGATTTAAAATTGATGACGCGAAGAAACACCGCTCCATTTAATACTTCTAGATTTAAAGNCATCTCACCGTTCCAATATTTCCGTTCCTGCCATGGAAGGAACTTACGCATTTTTCGAGAGCATAAAGCTATGATGGTTCCATCAGGTTTAATTTTCTGAAAAAAGTATTCCTTTCTAAGGTCAGAGAGATAGTTGTCATTGGAGATCAAAATATTTACATCTTTGACTGATAGGGGCAGTTCAGCAGGCATGGGGGAATNAGAATTTAAGGNCTGCTTAAACGACTCTATTTTTGCTCTAATTTCATTGAGCTCAGTTTCGGTTCCCGATTCCTCAGGTATNTCAAGTGGGGTGCTCTCACTGTAAGGGGTCAACTCTTGAAGGTGCCTTGCTCCGCTAACTATGATCTGTATGACGATCCCTGTCATAAAGGCAAGCAAAAGGCACAGGATGACACAGCCCAATTTAGGAAAATTACTTCCATTTTCTTCTCGTTCATTGTTTTTTATAATTATTTCTTCCGTGCTCATTGGCCTTACTGGTATCAAGTATAGGCAATTTCAAGAATCGTCCACTTGAACCTTTTAACTTAGGGTGGAGACTATCCCAGTAATGCGAGTTTTGGTAGCCATGTCAGGGGGTGTGGACAGTAGCGTGGCTGCTGCTCAATTAATTGGTGAAGGGTATGAAGTGGTAGGTGCGTACATGAAAAATTGGATTAATGAGGAAAATATTATTGGAGATTGTCCATGGCAACAGGACATTGTCGATGCTCGTGCAGTGGCTGAGCATCTTGGTATTGATTTTCGAGTAGTGAACATGATGGATGAATACCGTCAAAGGATCGTTAAATATTTACTTGAAGGTTACCAGTCTGGAATCACGCCGAACCCGGATGTCATGTGCAATCGTGAAATGAAGTTTGGGGTCTTCCTTGATTATGCCAGAAACGAGGGTTTTGATGCGGTTGCAACTGGCCATTATGCTAGGATCCGGTCCAATGATGACGGGACCTGCGATATTCTTTGTGGCACTGATCAAAACAAGAATCAGACATATTTTCTGGCTCTTTTGAAGCAGGAGCAGGTTCTCCATGCTCTTTTTCCTATTGGGCATTTACTGAAGCCGGAACTGAGAGATAAAGCGGATCAGTTAGGGTTGCCAAATGCCAAGAAAAAAGANAGCCAGGGAATTTGCTTCATTGGTGAAGTGAAAATGTCTGATTTTTTACAAAATTATGTTGAAGATAATCCCGGTCCAATCGTAAGCCTCGATGGGAAGGTTCTGGGTGAACATCGTGGTTTGCATTTATATACTTTGGGTCAGCGCAAAGGAATAGGTGTTCCTTCGAATACTTATAGGGAAGCTTATGTTGTAGTGAGTAAGAGGACAGAGAAAAATGAATTGGTTGTGGGTTTTGACCGTAAGGATACTCCATGCCTTTATGCTTCTAGGTGCACTGTCGGAAGTCTTTCATTCGTCAANAAAAAGCCGACAGAGGGAGAAGAAATATTAGCTCAGCCCAGATACAGAACGCCTGCAGTTGCAGTTTCTTTTAATTACATCGGCAGTGATAATGATTCGATTGACTTGGTCTTTGAAAATCCACAGAGAGCAATCACACCTGGTCAGGTGTGTGCATTTTATTCTGGAGAGGTGTTGTTAGGAGGCGGTGTGTTTGAATTGGTCGATTATGCCAAGTAAATTTTTTATTAATTTTCGAATTCCGCAATTGCTTCAATTTCAACTCTGCAGTTCAGAGGAAGTGAGGCGACCTGAACAGTTGATCTTGCGGGTTTATGCGATTCAAAATGCTTCTCGTAGACACTGTTGAATTGAGAAAATTCAGACATGTCCTTCAGAAATACAGTTGTCTTTACAACGTTCATGAGGGACAGCCCTTCAGTTTCAAGGATTGCTTTAAGGTTTGTTATTACTTGATTTGTTTGATCTTCGATTAGATCAGCCACTAGTGAGCCGGTTGATGGATCAATGGGAATTTGGCCAGAAGTAATCAGTAAGTTCCCGGTCCTAATGGCGTGAGAGTATGGACCTATTGCTTCGGGGGCATTTTGTGCTGTTATTCTTTGCATAGTATGTCATTCAGGTGAAAGAAATTAATTATTAAGTGCATCATATAACCCCTTGCGCATTTCATTTATAGGTGCTTCACGATTGAACCAAGTTTCAAAAGAGATCGCGCCTTGGTGAAGGAGCATGGAGATTCCATTAGCGGACCTTGCTCCAGTCGACAGAGCATTCCTTATTAACTTGGTTTTTCTTGGGCTGTAGACCATATCATATACGAGATGATGCGGTTGTAATAAGCCGGCAGGTATTAGTTCAGGGTCAGAGTTCTTCATGCCTAGCGAACTTGCGTTGATGATAAGATCGATGTCTCCAAGCTCTTCTTCAAGTTCAGGCTTGGATNATCCAGTCATCTTTAAACGCGATGGTGAGGCATGAATGTGTGTTTCCTTAAGATCTTTTGCGACCTCGTCATACACGGGTCTGACTTTCTTTTCTGTTCTATTCACTAAAACTAAGCGCTCTACTTTCTCAATTGCACATTGAATGGCAACTGCGCGACCGGCTCCGCCGCCTGCGCCGAGAATCATTACCCGCAAGTCACTAAGGTCAATTGAAAATTCTTCCCTTATTGCGCGGACTAGGCCAGGTCCATCACTGTTGCTGCCTAAGGATTTTCCGTTTTCAAAACGGATAGTATTCACAGCTCCCATTCTGCGGGCTGATTCATCAACGCTGTCGCAGGCACTAATGGCGGCAAATTTTAAAGGGACGGTGCAGTTAGTGCCGTGGAACCCGTTATCTTTTATGAGATTCAAGGCTTCTTGAAATTCGTCTTCTTGGACTTTGATTTTCACATATTGAGATTTGATGTCGCAGAATTTCAATGCTGGATTATGAAGTTGGGGAGAGAGCGAGTGCTCTACAGGGTTCCCGAAAACAGATAATAATGCCGGAACATCAAATTGTTCACTGATGGCACGCCAGTTTTTTAAATCAGTGATGGTGAATGTTCTTTCTGAATCGTTCATCGGATTAAATGTCAGTGCATATTTGGTTGATCCTGCTCCTTATTCTTGTTGTTGTGGCGTTCCTGCCAATCGCTTCTAGCGTGGGCATTAAGTCGGTACCTTGACCAACACCAGTAGAGCATACCCTTAATGGAAGCATCAAAGACCCTATTTTGATTTTTTTATCATCTGCGTAATTTTTGATCGTAATTTTAATGTTTTCTGCCGTCCATGGGTCCAGAGATTCGAAGGATTGATTTAACTCTTTGATCATTACTCCAATTTCTGGGGTCTGTGAGATTTTTAATGAAGCATCATGATCTGTAGGATACTCATTATCCAGAATCGGTTTTAATATCTTCTCTATTTCTGAAAGCTGTTGTACTCTTGGTTGAGTCAGGGAGATTATTTTCTCTGATGCATTGTTTGAAAAAGGAGCCGCTTTTTCGATGTACTCTTGCTCTGTTAAATCGTTGATGTATTGCCCATTAAGCCATTTGCATTTATCCAAATCAAAACGTGAATTGCTTTTGTTTAAGTGCTCGAAATCGAACAGCTCAATTATTTCACCAATTGTTAATTTTTCTCTATCGTCTTTAGGTGACCAGCCAAGCAGAGCAAGGTAATTTGTTACAGCTTCTGGCAAGAATCCCTGATCCTTGTACCATCCAATCCCGGACCCATCATCTNTTTTACTCATTTTGGATCCGTCCGTGTTNAATATTAGAGGGATATGTGCAAAGATCGGGGAGGGATGTTCCAGAGCATTAAAGATTGCAACGTGCTTTGGGGTGTTGGACAGATGATCTTCTCCCCTCAGAACATGAGAAATGTTCATTTCGATGTCATCAATGACATTAACAAAATGAAACAAAAATGTTCCATCAGGTNTCCGGATGATAAAATCTGGATTCGATTCAATTTCTCTTCCCTTTTCTTTGTCCCAAGAACGATTTCCTGTTGTTGTTAGGTTAATGGTCTGAGGTCCACAAATTTCATCATGGAAGTGAATGTCGGAACTTGGNACCTTAAATCTGATTGCNCCATCGTCTTCATATACTAGGTCGGATTTCTCTAGTTTTTTGAGGTGTTCCTCATAAATGTTTTGGCGTTGGCTTTGATAGAAGGGGCCCTTGTCCATTCCTTTTTCCGGTCCCTCGTCCCATTCGAGACCGAGCCATTGTAATCCGTTTAGTATTTCTAGGCATGATTCCTCCGTGTTACGTTCATGGTCGGTGTCCTCTATGCGGAGAATGAATTCTCCGCCATTGTGCTTGGCATAGAGCCAATTAAATAATGCAGTGCGGGCTCCCCCTACATGAAGATATCCTGTAGGGGAGGGGGCAAATCTTGTTCTTACTTTAGAGGATTCCATTATTGGTTGTTGTCATGATGCTATGAGCATCGGCTAAGGTCAAAAGGAACTCTTTAAATAAAGGTAAGTTTTCTTCCTTTGAGTCTTACTGAGGCAGAGTTATGGTGTGAGTCATGTTCAAGTTAAAGTTACACTGGCAGATTCTAATAGCTCTTGTTTTTGGTGTTATTGCAGGAACACTCATCCAGCGTGAGTTTGGGTTGGAGGCTAAGGACACGGTCTATGTTGGTATATTGAAATTTTTTGGCAATACGGTTTTTATAGGTCTCCTGAAAATGGTGATAGTGCCTCTAATATTTTCTTCAATCGTGGCGGGCATTGCAGGAAGGAAAAATTCGCGAGGTTTTGGCAGATTAGGTCTCAAGACATTGGGCTATTACCTCTTAACGAGTTCTGTGGCCATACTAATTGGTCTTTCGGTTGTCAACCTAATGAAGCCTGGCCTCATTGATGGTCAACCGAATCCTGAACTGGTCAAGTTCATGAGTGAGAANAGTGAAGAATTTGAGAAGAAGGGGGCATCAGTCGGTAAAGATGCTACGGGGCTTCAGGAGAAGCCGCATCCTCTAGGAGTAGTAGGATCATTGATCGAGAGGATGATTCCTGAAAATGTTTTTGAATCAGCTTCAGATAACGGGTCTATGTTATCTCTCATATTCATTAGTATAATCACTGCATTNGGTCTCTTGTCTTTGCAGGGGCCAACGATAGAGGCTGTNACCGATCTAATCATAGGAGTAAATAAACTCATGATTAAAATAACCGGATGGATAATGAAATTGGCGCCTCTGGGAGTCTTCGGTCTCATGGGGTGGACCATTTCTCAGACTGGNCCCTCTTTCTTATTATCTATGAGNAAGTATATGATCGCAGTGATTTTAGCTTTAGGANTACATTTNTTTATTGTCCTTCCGCTGATGATATTCTTTCTGGCCAAAGTGAATCCTATTAAACATTTCTATGCGATGAAGGAGGCCTTGCTCACATCTTTTTCCACAGCATCTTCTTCTGCTACTCTCCCGGTGACTTTAAAGTGCCTTCAGCAGAATGCNGGAGTATCAAAGCGTGTTTCCAGTTTTGTGCTTCCATTGGGCGCTACTGTTAATATGGATGGGACTGCTCTGTACGAATGCGTGGCAGTTCTGTTCATTGGTCAGGTGATGGGCGTTACGTTAGATTTTTCCGCACAATTATCCATAGTAATTCTGGCTCTTCTCACAAGCATAGGGGTGGCCGGGGTTCCTTCAGCCAGCTTGGTTGCTATTGTAATTATTCTGCAGAATGTAGTAGTCACTGATGCGAAATTAGATGGGGCCTTAGCGGCGATTGGGGCAATCTATGCAGTGGACAGGATTCTAGACATGTGCAGAACAAGTGTGAATGTTTTCAGCGATTCTTGCGGAGCTGTGATTATTGCAAAGAGTGAAGGAGAGGAGTTATTGTTCGGNGGCGCGGATTCTGTATTGTCGAGATCTTTAAAATCGGAAAAATAAATCTGCGGTTTTATTTGTCTTNTCCGATAAGATCTCCATCGGAATCTTTCTCAAATCTGCGATAAATTTAGCCGTGGTCATGGCATGCATTGGTTCGCAGCGTTTACCTCTGAATGGTACAGGAGCGAGGTAAGGGGAATCGGTTTCAATCATGAAAGAATTAATCGGACAAGTCGCTGCACATTGTTGAATATCGGTGGCGTTCTTGAAGGTTGCTATTCCTGTGAAGGATATGAGATGCCCCTGTTCGATGAGTGGCTTTGCTGTTTCCCATGAGGAGCTGAAGCAGTGAAACACTACCCTTACTTTTCCGTTGAACGGAGCAATTATATTTAGTAGTTCTTCCCAACATTCGTTACCTCTATCTCTGTGGTGAATTATCGCGTTTAGACNGAGCTCAGCTGCCAATTCTAATTGTGAATGAAGAAATTCTNTTTGAAGATTTCTATATGATTCCTCTGTCCAACCTGAAGGGGCCGGATGGAAATAGTCCAATCCAATTTCTCCAATGGCGGCGACCGATTCTTTTTCCGCCATTTCTCTTATTTCTCTGATCCAGTTCTCATTTTGGATTTCCGTAACAGAACAGGGGTGGATTCCAGCAGTTGCCCATACACAGTCATTGTGCTTTGCAATTTCTATGCATTTCGATGAGTCCTCAAGATCCGTTGAGATTGTAACCATTCTTGATACTTTTCCNGNAACTGCTCTTTCGATNACTTGATCTAGGTCGGAAGAGAAATTACCAGAAGCAAGATGACAATGCGAGTCAGTAATCATNGTGGAGTATTTGAGNGCAACTAATTNNNTACCACTTTAATAAGTAGCTGGCCCANGTTANTCCTGCCCCAAATGCAACTAGCAGGACAGTGTCTCCTTCATTAATTGACTTCGTTTTATTGGCTTCATCCAAGGCGATCGCAACGGCAGCGGCCGAAGTGTTTCCATATTTTGTTAAGTTAATGAAGGTCTTTTCTTTTGGAATACCCATCCGATCAGTGATTGCTTCAATGATCCTCAGATTGGCTTGATGTGGAATTACCATGTCCACATCCTCCGGCCCTAATCCGTATTTTTGAAGGGCATCTTCGGCCGCTCGTCGCATCGCATTTACGGCGTATTTATAAACCTCACGGCCTTGCATCCGAATTGTGTTGAGTTTTTGATCGGCGTTCTCTGGGGTTATAGGACAAGCGGACCCTCCTCCGGGAACATGAAGAATATCTGTTTGTCTCCCATCACTTCCTAATGAGGAAGAAAGAAGTTTCCTCCCATTTTTATTGTTTTCATCAACCGTGAGAATAACGGATCCCGCTCCGTCCCCAAACAGAACGCATGTGTTCCTGTCCTCCCAATCGACCATGCTACTGAGTTTCTCAGCACCTATAATCAGAGCAGTCTTTCTTTGTCCGCTCAGGATAAGATTTTCTGCTATTTGCATGGCATAAAGAAAACCNGAGCACGCTGCTGAAACGTCAAAGCATAATGCGTTAGTTGCTTCAATATTTTGTTGTACGTAACATGCTGTTGCCGGNAANAATGCATCTGGGGATATAGTAGCAACAATGATAAGATCAATTTCCTCGCCGCTNACATTGGCATCAGCCATGGCGGACCTAGCAGCTTCTGTTGCCAGATCACTNGTCGATTGTGTGTCTGAAGCGATTCGCCGTTCTTTGATGCCGGTTCTGGTGCTTATCCATTCATCAGTAGTATCAACGATTGCTTCCAAGTCATGGTTGGTTAATACTTTTTTTGGAACATAGCTTCCGGTTCCAGATATTGTGACGGAGTGGGCCATATTATGTCTAACGATAATGTTTAGACGAGCTAAGGAAAGCTGAGTTTTGCTATTTCTTCTTCGATGTGTGGATTGATTCTCTGCGCGATTGATTCTGAGGCTACCCTGATAGCATTTTTAATAGCTAGTGGAGAACTTCCACCGTGTGCAATTATGCATACGCCATTAGTTCCTAGAAGGGGGCTACCTCCATATTCTTCATAGCTTCCGCGGGCCATTGCCGCTTTGAATGCGGGTTTTACGAGGGCTCCCCCTATTTTACCTAGCGTATTCTTTTGTATTTCCTCGCTCACCCATTTTGCCACGGCCTTGGCCGTTGCTTCACAGGTTTTTAATATGATGTTTCCGGTGAAGCCATCGCAGACTACTACATCAACTTCTTTGGAGAAAAGATCATGTCCCTCAATGTTCCCTATAAAGTTCAAATCACTTTCCTTGAGAAGTCCAAACACTTCTTTGGTGAAGGCCGTTCCTTTTTCTTCTTCCGCGCCATTCGACATTAGTCCAATCTTGGGGCTTTTTTTGCCATGAACATAACTTGAATATACAGATCCCATAATGGCATACTGAAGTAAATGTTGAGGTTTTGCTTCAGGATTTGCACCGGCNTCCAGAAGGTATGACATCCCGTATTCATTAGGTATGGGGGACGCAATNCCGGCTCGCTCGATGCCTTTTAGGTTTCTTAGTTTTAATGTTGCAGCAGTGACGGCTGCGCCAGTGTTGCCGGCACTGACAACAGCTTCGCATGTTCCATTCTTTACTAGATCAGTTGCGACACTAATAGAGGAATCTTTTTTTCTTCGGATTGCCTTTGCTGGCGACTCATGCATTTCAACAATTTCACTGGCATGAACTATTTCTATTCTATCACTGNTTATAGAGAGCTCGTTGAGAGCTTGTTCAATNTTCTCTTTATCGCCGACCAGATAAAGTTGTTTGATGCAAGGTAATGTTTCGAGAGCGATACCGGCCCCTTTGACATTTGTTTCAAGGCCTTTGTCGCCTCCCATTGCATCAAGTGCTATTTTCATCCTGTATTAATTATATCGAGACATATTTCNCTCTCGATGTATATAATTAAATCCTTAGTGGNCGCAGTTTCTTGANTCAAAAGGAAAGCTTGACTGAAGGCTCGTTAATTGACCTGAGTATTTGTGTTCTAAGTAGAGCTCTACTCACTAGAAAGAGTCTATAACTAGTACTTGGCGGTTACGATAATAACCACACTTGGGGCAAGCTATGTGNGAAGGTGTCACTTCATGGCACTGAGANCATTTATTGAGCTTTGGGGCCCGCCAACGATTTGCTCCTCTTCTCATGCGGGATTTCATTAAAGATGTACGACTTTTNGGAACTGCCATAATGGAAAATGAGTTAATCGAAATTTAATTTATTTAGTTCTTCCCAATNCTTGAGAGATGATTTTTCCGTTTNTTCGTTTCCTATTTNTTCAAAATCANTCTGAGGAGCAAATTTCCCTGAAGCNGGACATTTTCTGTTTTTTTCTTGGCCTTCTTCACAATTTGGGAAATTTGGAAGGGCGAGGANGATATCTTCCCTTATGCTGTTCGTCAAGTCTATCGTGGAATTCCCTTCAATTGGCAAAAGTAGTGAATGTTCAGTCAAATTGACTGAAAATTTGAAAATATCGAGACAATGTNCGCATTGAGAAGTGAATTGGGCATCAAAATTTCCACTGACCAATAAGTTTTCACTGATGATTGANGCGGTCACTTTNTAGTCCAATGGTCCAGCCATCTTCACAAGATCTGTATCTGATAATTGCCAAATATCTTCAATGATCTGCCCCTCAATTACTAAAGATTCATTTTCAGGAATTGCTCGGGTGTCAATGGTCATAATAATTAGATAAAAATAGAGTTAATTAATTAACGATCAAGGTGCTAGCAAAATCGATATATCTAGTTTAAATCGGATGATTTTTATTTGTTTGGGATTCGATAAAATGTTGAAGCAAATTTGATTTAAGATAACGATAGCTAAAAATTAATTAAGCTCAATTATGGTCTAATTGTATTTCAATGATGGAGTCACCTCAATCCAAAGATCCCAAAAAAGCAGATCCTTTAGCTGATGCATTGGAGCGGCTAGAACGGTCGGTTGCTAATAGAGAGAAAGCTAGAATTGCGTCATTGGTTGATTCAGGCTCGGATACTCGGGAGAAGNAAGGCGTTAATATATCTAAAGGAGGTGAAACAATAGNTAGTCTTGAAGAAGAAGTATCGAATGAAGATGCCGTTAATGTTTCTCATGAGTCGAATAAGAAGAATTCTTCCTGGCCCAGAGCAATCTCTAATGTAGTAGTTCAAATTTCTTGCGTTGTTGCTGTGTGCTATTTGTCATTGCCAATTTTAAAGAAGGGTGTTCTAAAGGATTTGTCAGCTACATTAGAAACTAATCAGAAAGAGGAATATGAGAAGAATGATAGGGTTACAAAGGAACTAAACGTTATAGCTGAAAGAATAGACTCTTTATCTGAAGAGGTGAAAAATATGGCTCAGGTAACTGAAGTGTCCGCGAAAGATGTTTATAAAGAGTTAGTCTATTTGCGTGAGAGAAACAGACTCATAAATTTGGGCGATTCAGCAATTCATGATTCCGATAGAGCATCTTTAGATCAATTGCTCAGAGTCTCAGAGGAAAGTGAAGACGATAGATTGAGAACTGGTGCGGCGTCGGAGATTCTCAGGGTGAAGTTTGCTTACATGAATGGTCTTAGGAGAGGAACGCATACTATCCCTGTCGGTCAGTTGTTTCCCGATTCGAGTCTCGACAATGAGACGGAGCTGAACACGGACCAGTTAATTGAATTATTGGATAATGCTGAGGCCAAAGTTGATAATAGAGTAAGGGCCGCTTATTTGTTAGCAGATAAGAGAAACAGCAAAGCTGCTGATGCACTTGTTAAAGCTGTCCAGACCGATTCGAATTTAGATGTTGTGCGCGAAGCGGCAATGACTTTCAGCGAGATGACCGGATTTAAGAATGAGGACCTTCTCAATACTAATATTCTTTTGCAGTGGTGGAAGAATAATTCTGATGAAGTGAGGATTATGCTGAGTAATTAGTACTAACTGATTCTGGCAATAATAGATTCTAATTTCTTGCCGTATTCTACATAACTTTCAAACTGTCGTTTTGTTTGTTCTTCCATGTCGATTTCTTCGTCCGCTTCTTCATGAAACACGGCTTCAATGTGAGGCTCAATAGATATATATCCCTCGTAACTGTTCNATTTTAGGTCAGATAGTATTTTTTCAACATCACCCTGACCTTCACCGGGCATCGTAAAAGTGCATTTTTTTTCATTATCATCCCATATNCCGTCTTTAATGTGAACATGAACAATATGAGGNTTAAGAGCTTTATAGAAATCCCATGCGTTCTGGCGAGGATATGGAGCTTCAGTAGATCTGTCAGGGTTAAAGACCGGGTTCCCCGTGTCAAAGACCCATTTCATTTCAGGTATTTCCCGTTGCAATTCAAGCGCATGTTTGATGCTCATGCCTCCGTAATTCATGCAGTTCTCATGGACCGGTATGATTCCCTCATTCTGAAAAAGTGATATAATTTTCTTTAATCTATTAACGCGTTCTTCAAAAAGTTGTTCAGGGACATCATNTTCAGATTCGTTTTCAATAATCGCATAACTCATTATCCTCACGATTTTTGAGTTGAGGCGATTCATTCTGGTGATGCANCTAGTGACTTCACNCTGAGTGATGTCGAAAGGATCGTTAATGGAATGGGCCCAGTTCCCAATCGTTGAGCCGANCCCGCATATTTCAATTCCGGCATCTTCGAATGTTTGAGCTGCAAGCGCGAAAGCTTCATCTGGAATTTCGTGTATGCTACCTTTTTCAAACCCATCGACTTTGACAAATCTAGCTTCGATATGATTCCATCCTAAGGCTTTGGTCGCATCGATCTGGGCTTCTAGGCTTTCTCCTGCTTCGTCAGCAATTCCTGTGAGTTTCATGTCTTATTGGATTTTGCAAAATCATCTGCGGACGCAATTGATTGCGCNTCAATTTTCTTTTTTTGGAAAGTGGAATTGTCACCTTTTTCTTTTAGGATAGATGCATATTCAGAAGCANTNATTGGTAACTNAATAGTTTTACCTTTCCAGGCTGAAAGCAATGCCGCGTTCGCTAATTCCACGCTGTTAATGCCTTCCATGGCAGGGGATATTAACTCTTCACCTTCACNGATACAATTAATGAAGTTTTGGATTATTTCATTATGTTGTCCGCCCCTCCCTTCTATCGGAATATTTACGGTCGATGTTTCAGGTTTAGAAAATCCNGACATCGAATTGGCNCTAAATTCGGAGCTGGACACTTCATTTTTGTTCCAAATTATATTATTTTCTCCGACTGTGAGNACTCCATNATCTGCTATTACTTCGAGTCTGTTCACTCCGGGAGCTTCTCCTGTAGAAGTAATGAATGTTGCATTTTTTCCATTATCGTACTGAAAGAAAAGGGTCGCNTCATCCTCTACTTCGATTTGGTGGTAGCGTCCGAACCCAAGAAAACCTGTCACGCGCTGAGGCATGCCAAATAACCATTGAAACAGGTCAAGATTGTGAGGGCACTGGTTTAGNAGAACTCCTCCNCCTTCTCCTTTCCATGTGGCTCTCCATCCACCCATGGCATAATAGTATTCGGTCCTGAACCAATCTGTTACGGACCAGTGTACGCGTCTTATCTCGCCAAGCTGGTTATTGTCGATTAGGTCTTTTAATTTTTTATAATGAGGATCTGTGCGCTGATTAAACATTGCGGCAAATACTCTTTTCATTCCAGTGTCTTTGTATGACTGGATAAGTGCCTGGCAGTCAGCTTTATCGACNGCTAGAGGTTTTTCCATTAGAACATGAAGATCNGCTTCTAAAGCCTTAATTCCAATTTCTCGGTGTGATGGGTGAGGGGTACAGATGTGAATGGCATCAATTTNTCCAGACTGNATCATTTCATCAACGTCAGTGAATTGTGTTTCACCATCACGTTTTTCTGGTAGGCCATCGGGGATGTCNCAGACAGCGGTNAGTGTAAGACCTTTAATTTTTCCATCCAGAATGCTTTGCCTGTGGGCTCTTCCCATATTGCCTAATCCGACAATGCCGTAACGTATATTTTCCATGCCTAGATTCTTTGATTAATTAGCTACTCCTTTTCACTTTTAGTGTTTTCCTTTTCGGTCGTCTTTTTCTTTGCCGGGGCCTTCTTCTTTGCTCTTGGAGGGAACTCCCATCCCAGTTTTCCGGTGGACTTATCGAGTAAGAGATGGGCCCTAAAGGGTCTACCTTTTTTAGATATGAATCCTTCAATGACTTCTGTTTTACCTTCNGTGAAGAGTTTAATTACTTGGTCTTTTGGTAATTCTTTTTTAAGAATTTCTTTNCCTAGACGAGTCCCTCCTTTTTGCTTNTTGGTAGCCATGTCGGGACAAATGTAGGCGCGGTCCGTTTCGTAAACTTTTACTACCGTCCCATCAGGAAGTTCCGCTTCAGTGAGGAGTTGATCATCCGATAGGTTCCTGGCTTCTTCCTCTCTTTCTTCGTCTCCCTCAAAGATGAACTGCGGTTTCCATCCACCGCGGGCCCCTTGCTCCATTGTCAGTTCGGCTGTGAATGATTGACCGAATCGATTCTTGAAAGTTTCAAATGGTCCTATTCTACCTTTTTCTAGTAGGGCCTTAGCTTGGTCAGGTGTAATTTCATGNCTGGCTATATATTTGTTAAGCTTGAAATTGCATTCGGACTCTTTGCATTCATAGCTNCCGTCAGTTTGCTTGAAGGTATTGGNCTGGCATTCTGGGCATGTGGCCTCAAGGTCTGCGAATACTCGGTTAGCGAGTTCGGTCATTTTTTCTTGTGTCCGATTCACGATGTCTTCGGTCAGTTTTTTAATTTCCGACATGAAGACCTCTCTGCTCAGATTGCCGCTTTCCATTAATTTTAATTTGTATTCCCATTCGCCTGTCATTTCTGGGGAGCTCAGGGAATCGATTCCAATGCTTTCCAAAAGATCGATTAGAGCTAAGCCTTTATTAGATACTACTAAGTCTCTCTTCTGTTGTTCGTGTCGGAATAAATATTTATGAGAAATTAACCCTTCTATTATTGCAGCTCTAGTCGCGGGAGTTCCTAATCCACGTTCTTTCATCGCTTCTTTTAATTCCCCATCATCAATGCGTTTCCCGGCTGTTTCCATTGCTCCGAGAAGAGTCGCCTCTGTGTATCGTGCCGGAGGTCTCGTCGATTCTTCCTTTAATTCTATTTCTATTGATTTAGCTTGGTCTCCAGTTTCAGCTGCTATCAGCTCATCTTTTTCAGCTGCTACGCCTGGTTTTCTCCCATAAACTTCTAAATATCCGGGAGTCACAAGGACCTTACCTGTCGTGAGAAAAGAGTCCTGATCAATTCTTGTGATTCTTCGCGTCGTTTCAAATTCAGCGGAAGGGAAGAATATTGCGATGAGCCTTCTTGTGACTAAGTCATATATTTTCTGTTCCTGTTCTTTTAGGGATGCAGTGGGAATTTTTCCTGTAGGAATGATTGCGAAGTGATCACTGATCTTGGCGTTATTGAATACCCGTTTGTTAGGCTTTATCCAATCATTAGCAATGACTTTGGAAGAACTGTCAATGATTTGCTGATTTAGTGAGGTGTTTGAGATTCCATTAGCGAATCCTTCAATGTTCGATTGGATGTTCGAGATGTAATCTTCGGGCAGGCACTTCGAGTCAGTCCTTGGATAGGTCAGCAGTTTGTGTCTTTCATAAAGTGACTGCGCGATGGCGAGTGTGTTCCTGGCACTGAATCCAAATTTGCTTGATGCGTCTCGTTGTAATGTAGTGAGGTCATAGAGTTGAGGAGGCGCTTGTTTCGCGGGTTTTTTATTTTCTTCGATGGTTCCTGTTTTGTCTTTGCATCGAGAGATGATCTCATTTGCTTCTTCTCGGCTCCATATTCTCTCGGCTTTTGCCTGATCATTTGCAGAGTCTTTTTTGAAGTCTTCACGAAACCAACGTCCATTATAAGAGCCATTATTAGTTTCAAACTCACCATGAACTTCCCAGTAATCTTGAGCTTTGAAGTTTCTGATGTCTCTTTCTCTTTCCGATAGAATTACGAGAGTGGGGGTCTGGACTCTACCAGCAGTTGTGACGTTGAATCCTCCATGTCTCGAATTAAATGCAGTTAAGGCTCTTGTTCCGTTAAGCCCTACTAGCCAGTCGCTTTCGGAACGGCACAGTGCAGCTTCTGCAAGAGGGACCATTTCTTTGTCATCTCTGAGTGACTCGAAAGCAGTGATGATTGCATTGTTGGTCATTGATTGCATCCACATGCGTTTAATGACTTTATCGACTCCTGTCATTTGCATGACGTAACGAAATATCAATTCGCCTTCTCTGCCGGCGTCACAAGCATTAATGATGGTTCCGACCTCTTTCTTTTTTATTAATCGTTTAAGTAGATTTAACCTGCTTTCACTTTTCGCAATCGGTTGTAGTTCGAACTTATCAGGTATTACTGGAAGGTGCTTGATTCCCCATGGGAGTTTTTTTCCGTTAGGGCCTGATGGCATTTTTAATTCAACCAGATGTCCTACAGCTGAGGAAATGAATGCGGTGTCGCTTTCGAAGTAGGTGTTTCTATCCTTTCCTTTCTTCTCAAACTTGCCTAATTGTTTCGATAATACTCGAGCAAGGTCAGTGGCGACGCTTGGTTTTTCGGCAATGATTAGAGTTTTTGACATCTTGAGAAGGCGAACCTAGGACGGAATTCTAGGATTTTTCAAACAGCTTTCTTCAGATATTTAATTTTTTTATTCGGTGGAGCCATTGCAATCGGTCTGGAAATTAATATAGCATGGTGCTTAAAACCTTAAAAAAACTGCATTTCCATGTAATTTTTTAGTGGATACGAACAAAGAATCTTAGGTCCAACCAGCAGTTGTTTTTATAATGAGTAGTTTTTTGGTTGGAGGGGATGCGATCTAATTATTTAGATTTATTCTGATTAACGAATTTCCGCGATAGCCTCTGAGATCATTGTCTCGGACACTTTGTCAGTGAGCTCGGGCTTTCCTAATTCATGAAGGGCAACAAAACGGATCTGGCCATTTTCGAACTTTTTGTCAGCTTTCATGATGGTCAGAATCTCATCTGTGGTTATTTCTTTGTCTAGATTCACGGGCAAATTGAATTTAATGAGGGCATTCTTAATACGGTCACTTTGATCTGGAGGGAAACCAAAAAGCTTAGATGAAATGGAGTTTGCGCATACTAGACCTAAGCTGATTGCCTCTCCATGTAGAAATTTTCCATACCCTCCCGCCGCTTCTATGGCATGACCTATGGTGTGCCCGTAATTGAGATGGGCTCTTGTTCCGAGGAGTTCTTTTTCATCCTCTTCCACGACTCTCGCTTTTATTGCTACGTTTTTTGCTATTAATGAATCAAGGTCAGATGATGCGTTCACGGATACTATTTCCTCAAGCATGTCGCCATCACGTATTGCTGCATGTTTAATTGCTTCAGCAAAACCCTCATTAAATTCCCTTTCAGGTAATGTTTTCAGAGTCATGGTATCTGCAATTACGAGCTTTGGTTGATGGAATGCTCCAATCAGATTCTTACCCTCGGGTGCATTCACTCCTGTTTTCCCTCCTATCGAACTGTCGACCTGAGAAACAATAGTTGTGGGTATTTGAATTAATGGAATTCCACGATAAAAGATTGCTGCAACTAACCCAGCCAGATCGCCAATGACACCTCCTCCAAGAGCGATTACAAAACTGTGTCTGTCATGCCCATTAGTTATCATTTCCCGACATATTCCTTCAACTTGGGAGAGGAACTTGCTGGATTCTCCTGCAGGCACAGTGACTGTATTGCTACTTATTCCGCTCTTGATGAGTGATTGCTTGACCTGATCAGCATATAGAGGAGCGACATTGGAATCGGAAATTATGACGCAGCGTTGGCTATAAATTTGTTGCGCGATTTTTTCTCCGCAAGTTTCGAGAATATTCTGCCCAATAATTACTTCATAATTGTTGGGATGGGATAAATTGACCCGTACTGATATTGGAGGCTTATGCATTTTATCGGGGGGTCATTAGTTTAATGATTTTTTCGACTGTTGAATTTGGATCGTCTTTCTTTTCAAGGCAAATGTTTTGGAATCCCTTTTCTCTTTTAAACCATGTGGTTTGTCGTTTTGCATAGTTTCTTGAGGATCTTTGTATGGAATCGATGCACTCGTCTAAGGACGTTTTTCCTTCTAAGTGCAGTTGGGTTTGCTGGATGCCGATTGCCTTTTTGGCGGTGCCTGAAATATTTTTGGGCAAAGAGATTATTTCATCGAGGAGGCCTTCTTTTACCATTTGTTCGACTCTTAGATTTATACGGTCGTAAAGTTCTTGCCTTGGTCGTTGTAGTAAGAAGCCCGTAAATTCCACCTTATTTTTTTCCCATTCGTTTTTAATTTCAGACATTGGCTTCCCTGCAAGGATGCTGATTTCTAGAGCTCTGGTAACATATCTTCTGTTCTTTAAATTTATTTGAGAGGCTCCTAGAGGATCGCATTCTTCTAATCTGCTTATTAATTTTGCATATGGCATTTGATCTAGTTTCTTCCTCAGTTCATGATTTGCAACCGGGAGATTGGACAGTCCGTGAGTGAGGCTTTTAATGTAGAGCCCACTCCCGCCAACTATGATTGGGGTTTTTCCTCTATCAGAAATTTCTTTGATCTGATCATTGGCCATTTCTGAATAGCGGGCGGCATTGCAGTCCTCGTTTAGCTCAAGTGCTCCATACAAATGATGCCTTGTCTGATCGAGTGCGGTTTGTTTAGGGGAGTCTGTAACTATTTCAATGCCTTTATATATTTGGAAAGCATCGCCATTCACTATTTCTCCGCCAAGTTTCTCGGCAATCGAAATGGCCAAGGAACTTTTTCCAGTTCCAGTTGCGCCAACTAAGTATAGCGGCAACATAGGATTTAAAATTTACTCTGATAGGGTTTTCAACCTTCAGTTTTACCTCTGCTCTTTGCTCCGTTAACTATTATCTTTCTTCCCATATACTCGAAGTCATGGAGTTCTTCAGTAGCTTTTTTAGCGGCATCGATATTGTTCATTTCAACAAATGCGTAGCCCTTTGATCTAGCGTTTCGGCTGTGTTTGACAACCTCAGCAGTTCTGACGTCGCCAAATTTTTCAAATAACTCCATAAGGTTTGCGTCGGTTGTTTTATAAGAAATGTTGCCAACGTATAACCGTTCTGAAGTGACTGGGATTTTTTCTGGAGGTCTGGAATTGCGGGGTTGCTTTTTATTTGCCTGAGGTCTCTTTTTTCCTCTGTTCTGTCCTCGTTGCTTTTTATTGCTCTTTTTATTTTTTTCTCCTAAACCAATAAAATCTAAAAGTTTTCTTAGTAGAGATTTTTTCTTAGGCTTTCTGGGTACTTTTTGTTTTACGTATCGTCGGTTCCTGCGAGGATTTGATCCAGAGTTGCGGTTGCGGTTGCGGTTGCGGTTGCGGTTGCCGGTTTTTCTTGATTCCGCCATAATGTTTTC
>PAPL01000010.1 GCA_002708885.1 Verrucomicrobiales bacterium
TGATTATTGAGGGTTCTGATCATGTTTTCAGTGATCCGGTTCACATGACAGCCATAGTTAATGGTGTCTTAGAGTGGATCAAAGGGATTGATTTGTAGATTTGCTGACCTAGGAACCATTCAATTATTAGTGATCTAGGGACAAAACTTAATTTTTTTCTACTAGTTGACGATTATTCGTGACCGAAATTTCAACTCGGTTATTCTGAGCATTGAAGTTTTTCGGATAATATTTTTTATCTGATTATGCAAATCTAATGAATAGAATACTCAAAACATGCTTAGTAGGATTCGCATTTTATGGAGTGCTATTATGGGTATCTGTGGGGCTACTAAAGCCACGCATCGAGTTGCAATTGAATGAGGGTATCATCAACGAACTTGATAATGTTGCTGATATTTGTGAAGGATTTGCTTTTGAATTGAGCGGGAGAGACTGTTCAATTACTGGGAGCATATATAGTGATTTTGATCGTGACCGAATTATTAGCTCTATANGATCGATTGATGGGATACGAAAAATNAATGATGGGCTCACCATTGCCCCATTAAAAAATCCATCAATTAGTCTGTTAAGGNCGGAAAAGNNTTCATGGGAATTAGNCGGTAGGTTATTGGCNGGAGATACTGCTANGCAGTTAACGCAAGTGATTATCAGATCCATCGGGGAGGNAGTTGATTTAAAAACCGATCTCCAAGAAGAATCGAATGTTGCTGATTTGCCGCCACTAAACAAAATTGAGTTATTATTNCAAGAATTCTGTAAATTTATTCCGGATGTTAGTGGNTTGANTTTATCAGAACGTAAATTGACCCTCATTGGTAAGAGTTTTTCTGAGATTCGTCGAGACCAGGCACTCGACTTTGCTCGATCTCAAATGAATGATCATGGTTATGAAGTCATTGATGATATAACCATTTTACCTCCGACGGACGATCCAAGTTTTCAAATCTCAGATTTGAGTAATGAGATTCTTATTTCTGGTCTATTAAGGGAATCATCTTTCAAGGACCGGATCTTTGATTTGATCCGTCAGACCGACGAACAGAAAAAGATAAAAGATGAATTGCTCACAGGCGATCATGTCAGAAATGCTGAATGGGGTCCATCACTTGTTAGGGTCATTCCTGCTCTAATTGCTGAAGTGGATAAGCTTAAACTAAATCTTTCCTCAGAATCTGTTTTGATATCAGGAATCGTGGATGGTGATGAAAAGAAAAAATCATTGGAACAATTAGCTGAGCAGTCCTTCGAAGTTAATAAAAGTGATTTTAAAATTGTGAATGAATTGATTGTTTTTGTTCCTCCGGAAAAGGCGAGCCTTACCATGTCATGGGCCGAAGACGGCACTTTCAATTTGAAGGGTTTACTGTCACAACGTGACCTTTATGATCAATTCTTGTCAGTTACNGGTGAAGAGATAAAANATAAAAATAAAGAGCTTAATAATAAGATTGAACTAAAGGAGAATGTAGAGGAAGCGCCTTGGGTTAACAAGATTGCGACTCTNGTCGGTCCNTTTGTTGCTACTGTTCAGTGGGGAGCCTTATCTGTTCGAGGTGATGAGGTTGCATTGGAAGCGGAAGTCACTGACCCTGTTTCTGGTGATGTTTTGAAGGCAATGGTGGAAAAGGCATTCCCTGTGCCGGATTATAAAAGAATCATTCAGATCAATGTTGCTGAACCNTCTGGTCCGACTGACGAGGAGATAATGGCTCTTGAAAATGCCATGATGGAGACAGTAATTTACTTTGATACTGAGAGTTCNAAAATAAAAGCCAAAGAAGCTAAGAAAATTGAGTCATTGNTCGAAGCTTTCCTTAAAGTTCCGGGTTCGAGCATCGCTCTACTTGGTCATGCGGATTCTTATGGAAATGCCGATTACAATCGAAAGCTTGGACGCAGGCGCTGTGAGTCTGTCCGNGATACTTTGATCGAACTCGGCGTCAACGATCTGTTGATAGAGATTGAAGTGAAAGGAGAATCTGAAAAGGTGGTCAATGGTCGTCAGTACGAGAGTGGACGACGAGTAGAATTCGAATTNCGTTAGTTATGATTTTTAANATCATTGATTAGCTTTTNTGTATCCAGATAAATGGATCTTTAAGATGAGTGATGCTGTTCATAATGATACGGTCTGGAGTAACAAGCGATTTTTGCAGCTCTTTTGGGCTCATACGATAAGTCTAGTAGGAACAGCTATTGGAACAGCAGCCATTGCGTTGTTGGCTGAAGATCTTAGTCCGGGATCGGGCCCGAAGGTCCTCGGTTATACACTAACGATTCGAATAATTGTTTTTCTTTTTCTGGGTCCTTTCGCCGGATCTTTGTCTGATCTTATTGGTAGGAAANTGCAAATGATACTTTCNGATATATTGCGTGCACTGGTGATGATATCACTCTTCTTNGTTACTGCGGAGTGGCAACTTTACTTTCTAGCTTTTCTTTTGCATTTAAGTTCTGCTCTTTTTACCCCGATNTATAAATCAATTATTCCCGGCATTGTCGGAGAAAAACTTTATCCCAAGGCTCTGGCATATGGGACCGTGGCTTATAATCTCTCTGACATTTTAGGAATGTTGGTTGGAGGTCTTTTGATTTTCTGGTTTGGTTTTGATTTTGGATTTGGTNTTGATGCTGCGACATTTATCATNAGTGCGTTGTTGATCGCTATTGTCCGGTTCCCAGACGGTTCTGANAGAAAAGAAAAGGAAAGGGCGGAAATATTTCTAGGCATTCGGCGTATGTTGAGTGTTCCAGGTTTGAGAAGATCCCTCATGATTTCGTTGCAAGTCAGTGTNGTTGGNGGCTTGGCAATCGTGACGACGGCAGGCTATGTCAAAAATGAGTTGAAGATGGAAGAGGCTTTTTACCCAGTTGCTATGTCGGTCATGGGCATCGGNGCGATGGTNGCTGCGATTTATTTCAGCCGTTGTAAAGAATCTTGCCGACGAGTTTTGGGNTTAATGATATTACCGTCTTTTATAGNTATTCTGGNATTGGTGGCTTCTGTTCAGTCCTATTATGTCTTGCTATTTGCCTGGTTGATTTCCGGTGCCGGGCAGGGCGTTTTCGGGATCATTTCCAATAATCTTCTTGCCCTTAACAGCATAGAAAAGGAGAGGCCCCACATTTATGCTGCGCAATTTGCCTTGAGTCATGCTGGATGGGGAATAAGCTACCCCCTTTGTGGTTTCTTGGCCTCTAAGTATTCTTTTTCAGTGGCATCTTGGGCCTGTCTTGGCATCATGGTCTTGACTATGTTGCCTATGGTTGGCCGCAGATCGTGACTATTTCATATCAAGACAGGCAGCTTCTTGTGTGCTCCTAATTAGTATCTTACCATCAGCAAAAATTGGAGAAGACCAGCATTTTCCTTTNACGACTCGGTCNAATCTTGAAATTTCTTCATACTTTTTCGGGTTTGCCTTTACTAGAGTAAGTTGCCCCATGTCTCCGAGACAAATGAGTGTATCGTTAGCGAGGCAGANACCGGCTGGTCCATATCCGGATTTTTCCCACATTACTTTCCCTGTCTTCAGTTCAACACATTTAAGAGGGCCGTCCCCATATTCCTTGAAGCCAAACATTCCATACAAGTAACCATTTTTTACGAGCGGAGTGCTCCAATGATTGGTAACCGGTTTATTGCCCTCTAAAAACCAAAGCTCNTTGGTNCTGTTATCATCACCGACTTGGATTGCAGTGGAGCCAACGCCATAGCCAGCAGCAAAGTAAACGATATTGTCATCCACTACTGCGGAGGCTGCAGTTGAGACCTTATAAGGAAATTTATGCATCCAAAGCTCTTTCCCATTCTTTGGATTGATTGAAACCATTCCTTTTTGTGTGAAAAAAAGGATTTGCCTTTGTTTGTTGATTTCTGTTGCGACGGGTGTCGCGTGCGTCATCAGATAGTCTCCGGTTTTCCATTTGAGCTTTCCATTATTCTTATCAAATGCCAAAAAAGATTCTCCTGGACCTCCTCCCTGGATAATAACCATATCATCTTCGATTA
The DNA here is from genome assembly GCA_002708885.1 of Verrucomicrobiales bacterium. Classification (GTDB taxonomy): domain Bacteria; phylum Verrucomicrobiota; class Verrucomicrobiia; order Verrucomicrobiales; family DEV007; genus EC70. The sequence continues at coordinate 4,019 of PAPL01000010.1, forward strand.
GAGGAGCGGAGGCATTTTCCCAGCGGATATTACGCCCTTTATGAGTTTTAGCTACTTCAACGGACCAGACTTCAGATCCGTCTTTTGCTGAGAGACATATTAAAAGCATATCACTAGTATAGGCATAGATTTTACCATCAGAGTATGATGGCGTGGTCCTTGGTCCATCACCACCCTTGTTATTGGGGGCTCCAGCATTGCCACCTCCATTATCGACTCGCCAAAGGTCAAGGTTTGCCTTCCATCGAGTTTCTCCGCTTTCGGCATCAAATGAGATACAGACTTCGCTCGGGATCCCGTCAATTTCTTCACTGATAGTTGTATAGGCAGCTCCATCTGCCAGAATCATTGAGCTGAAACCAGTGGGTGTCATAGCAGACCATAATTGTTTTGGTTTTTTATCCCCCCAGTCCGTATTCTGAATAACTTCATCAGTTGTTCTGTTGGAGTTAGGTCCATGGTATTGAGGCCAGTCTGCACCTAATACTGAGGAGCATAACATTAGTGTTGAGATCAGTAAGAGCGAATTATTCATGCTATTAGTAATGTTAGTCTTCACTGTTCGAGGTCAAGTCTAATGTGATCTATTGATATATCTTTATTAAGGAATCATTGTCTCTAGGCTGGCCAAACAGTAATTAATTATCTATTATCAGCTATGCAGTTTTTTATTTATTTGGTTCTTTTTATCTTTTTTGGCAACCCTTTACTTAGGGCTGATGAAGAGTCGGCCAAGGCATTCGCTGATGACCGCCCAAACATTATTTTCTTTCTCACTGATGATCAGAGGAATGATTTTCTTGGTTGCACAGGCCATCCCATAATTAAAACACCAAATATTGATAAATTGGCCACTGAGGGTACGCTCTTTGAAAATGCTTTCGTTAGCACCTCGATCTGTGCAGCGAGCCGAGCGACCCTATTGACTGGTCTGTACGAAAGGACTCACCGTTTCACATTTGGAACTCCTCCCGTCGCTAATCTTCATACGAAACAAAGCTATCCAACACTTCTCAGGAAAGACGGATACCTGACCGGCTTCATTGGTAAGTGGGGGATAAGAGTTCGGAAAGGGGCAAGAGAAGCAATGTTCGATAGCTTTGTTCCCTTGAACCGTAGCCCCTATTTTCATAAACAAAAGGACGGTTCTTTGAGGCATGAGACACAAGTCGCTGCGGATAAAGCAATCGAATTTTTAGGCAGGGCCAAGGAAGAAGCTCAACCGTTTTGCTTGAGTGTGAGTTTTAATGCGTCCCACGCTGAGGACCGTGATAAGAAAAATCATTTTCCTTATCCTAAGGTCGTTAGTTCCCTATATGAGGGGCTTGAAATGCCAAAGCCGAGGTTATCTGATCCTACTGTATTTGAGTCTCAGCCTGAGTTCTTACGTAAATCGATGAACCGGGACCGTTATTTCTGGAGGTGGGACACAGAAGAAAAATATCAGCATAATATGAGAAACTATCTCCGTATGATCAGTGGTATTGATCACGCGGTAGGGCGTGTCATTGATGAGTTGGATTCTTTGGGCATGGCTAAGAACACCGTCATTATCTACATGGCTGACAATGGTTATTACGCAGCTTCGCGTGGATTTGCCGGTAAGTGGTCTCATTATGAGGAATCTCAGCGGGTCCCCCTAATTATTTATGATCCCAGGGCCAAAAAAGAAGAACGTGGGAAGCGAGATAAGAGCATAGCCTTGAACGTTGACATTGCACCCACTATCGTGAGACTGGCCGGTGCTCGGTTGCCTGAAAGCTATCAGGGAAGGTCCCTCGGAATGGCTCTGAACGGCAGGAAAGGGAAAGCTGCGCCTTCTGATTTTTTCTGCGAGCACCGGATGAATAATAGATCCATTCCTAAATGGGAAGGTGTTCGCGGAGAACGCTATAAGTATGCCAGATACTATGAGCAGGACCCCCCATATGAATTTCTTCATGATCTCGAATCGGATCCAATGGAGTTGAAGAATTTGGCATCAGATCCGAACCATAAAGAAAAATTGGATGAGCTACGGAAAAGGTGTTCATTACTCAGTGCAAAGTATGATAATCAGGCGAAGGCTGATTCCAGAACCGCCTTAAGGAGTGTCCAGTTTGGGCTTCTTGATGAGGGGAAAAAAGCGAGTGGAGAGGAGGCCATTGAGGAGGCTCTGGCGCTTAATCCAGGGAGCCATGAGGCATTAATTGCCCGAGCCGATTTGAATGAAAGAGAAGGAAAGTTCGGCAAGGCCCTAGTTGACNTGGATACTTTAGTAAAAGCATTACCGGGAGTGGACCAACTCCGCCAGAGACGAGGTGTGACTCGTTTNTTTAACGGTGATATGAAAGGATCAATAGAGGACTTTGATGCTTATCTTGAAAATAATCCTGCCCGTGAGCCTCATCACTGGCAACGTGGACTGGCATATTATTATGCTGGAGAATTTGCCAAGGGCGTAGCTCAATTCGAGATCCATCAGGACGTGAATTCAAATGATGTTGAAAATGCCGTATGGCATTTTCTTTGCGTGAATAGAATTAAGGGTTTCGAGGCGGCACAGAAGAGCCTCATAGATATTAAGGGCGATGGCCGGGTTCCGATGGCCCAGGTACAAAGGCTCTTTGCAGGCGATCTAGAACCAAAAGACGTTCTTGACGCAGCGAATGCGGGTGACCCATCCCCCGACGACCTGCGTAACCGGCTCTGCTATGCGCACCTTTATCTCGGCCTGTACTTTGAGGCCAAGGGTGCCCCTAAAAAGTCCCTTGAGCATATCCGGAAATCAGCGATCGACTATGCGATGCCTCATTATATGGGTGAAGTATCGCGCGTTCATTTGCGCGCTAGAACCAAATAGATTTTCAGGGTTTATTGGATCACCAGTTAAAAGGTCTTGCAGGAGATCTGGCGCTGATTTATGGTTCATCTTCTCACTACTTTTCGTAGAGTTCCTAGGCTTAAAAGGAAAGGGGTGTTAGCTCAGTTGGTAGAGCGCTTCAATGGCATTGAAGAGGTCAGCGGTTCGACTCCGCTACACTCCACTTAAGCTTTTATAGTCAGATTTCGGAACTACTATATTAACGCACTGACTATTAAAGATCATCAAGATCGATAGGTTCACGACCAAGTTTCTTTTGTTTTAAAAGAGCACGTGATTCCAACCAAAATTCTTCATTATCAGTAAATTCATAGGTAAGGGTGACCAGGTCCCAAGGTTTTTTCAGTGAGGTATTTGTTTTTAACGTTAGTCTGATTGTTTCCAATTTGTCCTCACGATCTTCAAAGGTCCAAGTATTCCAACGAGAAGAGTAAGAGTTTTTTTTGGCATTTATTTGGTTCGTTGAATTTGGCTTACCATATTTGGTTTGGAGTGCTTCTTTATAACGGTCATAGAAGTGTTTGGATGTGGAATTCTTTTTCCCGTCATTTTCTATTTGTTTGTTCACTTGGATTTGTACTAATCCATATTTTTTGGTAATCCCCACAAGGACAGTTGAATTCCAATCTTTATATTCCTTTGGAAGATTAGTAGCTTTGTATTCGGCTGGAACGGTTTTCGATTTTTCTAATTTTATACCTGACTTTTTGATGTCCTCTATGGTCATTCCATATTGAAAACCAAATGGACCGGCCTGAGCTGCGGCGATCAGAATCAGAAAAGCAAGTGAATTGGTTAGCGTTTTCATATTAAGATCCTAACGAAACACTTTTCTGGGATCGAGTAGAATTGTTCAATAATGGTAATAATCTTATTTTGTCTTAATCCTAACTCTCAGAATGTTTTCCCGTTGATCATTGTAAGGACCGTAATTTTGAGAATGACTTTGTTTCCACCACGCCTGCTATTCTTAGCATAAGTCCCATAAAAATCAGACAAAGAAAGATCAGCCGAAATTCCCGCGGATATTCTCCAGTTGATAGGCCATCTATTTATATATTTAGCAAAAAGCAGGAGGAGGCTAATTCAGTGACACTCAATGTTAGTCCCAAGAGTAAACAAAGAATAAATGTAGAAGGTACTGATTTAATTCCCTATGATTTCTCCTCTTTCGTTCCATTCCTTCAGGGAAATGCTCTTTCCCTCCTTGAATATTTCCTCGGATTGTTTTTGTCCGTTCTCATACCAAATGAACCATGTCCCATCATATTTCCCATCTTTTAATGTTCCTTGAATGCTGAGGTTGCCGCTGAGATATTCAGCGTAAACTTTTCCACTAAAAGGTATTTCTGAATCTTTGGAGCAGAATAGGCCTTCAGGGTCGGTCATTAAGTTCTTCAGATTCATTGCTCCTTCAGGCGGCGACGGCCCTGAGCGGTTTGGATTGGCCTTATCTGAATTGCTTATATTAGTGATGGTATCTTCTTGAGATAGCTTTGGATTTCCTGTATCGGCACTTTGTTTACTGCAATTAGCAAAAAGCAATAACAGAGCAATGAGTACCATTAATTGTTTCATGGAACACGTGATTCTTAATTGGATTCAGAGCCCTGTGAAGGTTCCGGGGCAGGAGCGGAGGTCCCAAGTATGTTTTTGAATTTTTCGCGTTGTCTAGCACTAAGATCAGTGGCTTGTAGCGCGGAACGTGCTGCGCTCGGATCGGTCTTGTACCATCTTTCAATTACTTCTCCCATGAGATGCGTCTGATAACCGTCGTTTCCTATGCTGTTGGCCCATGAAAGAGCTGAGGCCGGATCGCTCCCAGATATGTTCCTGACCAGTTCTCCGGCCGCTGCGTCTCTGGCCTCACTTGCCGGCATGTCTGCAATCCATTCGCTTGCGGTCAGACTATCGGATCTGAGCCATCTTCCTGCGACCCTTTCAACTGCCTGGCGGCGTATATTGTCGGATTCGGGAAGTTCAAGGGCCCATGNTGCTGCTGCTTGAGGATTAGTGGCGGCCCATCTTTCAGCGACTCTTTCAGCTGCTTCTCGTTGTATGTGTTCGGATTCGGGAAGTTCTTGAACCCATTCAGCAGCTTCGATAGGATTCGCTGTAGCCCAACGGCTCGCGAGTTCTCTCGCAATGTCTCTGTGAATGCTTTCTCGGGTACCTTCACTTGAAAGAGATGATGATATTTCAGAGAATACTTCTGCTGCCTGCTTAGGGTCGTGTTCGGAGATTTCCTCTATGATAGACATCGTTGCACGGTCCCTGTTTTCTCCTTCCATTCCTAATGCCCATTCTAAACTTTCTGCCGTGCCTTGCCGCGCCCATCTCCTCGCAACGCTTTCAATTACGGAATGCCTCTCATATGGGTCAGTGATTTCGAGAGCAAAAGCACTAGCGGCGGCTGGGTCCGTTCTTGCCCAGACTCCCGTGGATCCTCTCAGAGCACGTTCTCGGTGAGAAGGGTCAGTGAGTCCCATGGCCCAATCGATTGCCGCTGCATGATCCTGTTCGGCCCAAATATGTGCAGCCGCATGGACCCAGTCCAGACTGCGTTGAGACTTTGGGATTTGTGTCACGTAACCGGCAGCGCCGACCGGATCCCTATGAGCCCATTCGTGAATGATTCGTTCCATTGCCCTTGACTTTTCCGCAGGCATGAGTGATTCGGTCCATGCCAGTGCCGACCTAGGATCCTTACGGCCCCAGTGGGATGCGACCCGTTCGATAAATTCACGGCGCTTTTTTCCAGGAGGTAAGTCGGCAAGTAATGAGGAAACAGTTGAAGCGTCAATTCTTTTACCTCTCTCTATCTGCTCAATGATGTATCGGACCGGATCCTGTTGTTGTCTCGCAAAGTGGTCTTCTTCTTGGTCTGAATCATTATCACTTCGCCGGTCCCTTTCATTTGGGTTTCTTTTCGAGGGGCCATTCCCTTGAACTTCAGCTGATATGGGGTTTGTGCTTTTTTCAGATACAGATTCTTTCGAAGAGAAGACGAACCGGTCTGTTATCATGCCGAAACCGAAAGATGATAATGCGATTATTATCAGGCCTGATTTTTGGTTCATATGCGATTCCGCTTTTAGTTTGATTTAATTAACCCGGAAGATTCCTATTTTCTATGCCTTTGAATAAAGTGTCAATGCTCTGCTGAGTTGTAATTCATTGATCAACTATGTTAGACTTTATTGCATGACAAATAGACGAAAATTTTTCAAAACATGTGCACCTACGGTGTTCATGGCTTCTTGCCCCTCTATTCTTTCTGGTAAAAACCCAAATTCCCGGTTACGGGTCGGGGTCATGGGACTGAGCCGAGGAATGGCCCACATTGCCGGTTTTTCCGGAATTAATAATGCTGAAATAGTCTACGTTTGTGATGTGGATAAGAAACGTTTGGCAAGTGGAGTCAAGTATGCAGCTGACCGGCAGGGAGGAAAGGAACCCATTGGGGTCACTGATTTCCGTGAGATCCTTGAAGATAAAGCAGTTGATGTTCTTTCAATTGCTGCGCCCAATTTCTGGCATGCTCCGGCTTCGATTCTAGCATGTGATGCCGAGAAGCATGTTTATGTTGAGAAGCCGGGAAGTCACAATGCTAATGAATCTCAATTGATCGTAGAGGCTGCGAGAAAAAATAAATGCTTGGTACAGATGGGAAACCAGCGTCGCAGTTTACCATCTTTTCGCGAGGGCATTGGAAAGATTCGAGAAGGGGTATTGGGTAATTTACGTTATGCCCGGTGCTGGTACACTAATCGCCGCCCATCGATTGGTATTGGTAAAAATATACCAGTGCCTGACTGGCTTGACTGGAAACTTTGGCAAGGTCCCGCACCGGACCGTCCTTATAAGAATAACTTGGTCCATTATAATTGGCATTGGCACTGGCATTATGGTGGGGGAGAACTTGGCAATAATGGGGTCCATGCTCTTGATATCGCACGTTGGGGTCTGGGCGTTGATTTTCCGATGAGGATCACCTGTAATGGTGGGCGATATCATTTCAAGGATGACCAAGAAACTCCGGACACTGCTGATGCAACTTATGATTTTGGAAAGGTTGGAATTAGCTGGCATGGGAGTAGCTGTCTGCAGAGGAAGCATGAGAAAAATAGTTTTGTCAGTATTTACGGCGACAAGGGGGTCATGGCTTTTGAGAGCTCGGGATATCGTATTTACGATATGGACGGTAAGGTCATTGAAGAAAATGTTCCTCCTTTCACCGACTTACCGCACTTTGAGAACTTTGCTGATGGGATCCGGGAAGGATCAGAGCTGAACGCTGAGATCAGCGATGCTCAGAAAAGTGCAATGATGTGTCATTTAGGAAACATTGCTTATCGAACGCGTACTGAGATCAGCTTCGACCCTAAGACTCAAAGAATCACTGATAATTCTAAGGCCGAAAATTTATGGGGACGCGAGTATCGTGAGGGGTGGGAACCAAAAGTATAGACTAAGATTACCCGATCACTCCGGTCACAACTTTACCATGAACATCAGTTAACCTGAAACGTCTGCCCTGGAACTTATAAGTGAGCCTTTCATGGTCGATTCCCGCGAGATGTAGCCACGTTGCCTGAATGTCGTGAACGTGTACAGGATTCTCTGTGGCACTGAAAGCTAAGTCATCACTTGCACCGTATGATATGCCAGGCCTCACGCCTCCTCCAGCCATCCAAATTGTGTAGGCGTATGGGTGATGGTCCCGGCCCCATTTCTTCCTGTCTTTTAGATTTCCCTGCAAGAAGGGAGTCCTTCCGAATTCACCTCCCCAGATGACTAAGGTGTCTTTTAAAAGGCCCCGTTGCTCCAGATCCTTGACTAGTGCGGCGCTGGGTTGGTCCGTGTCTTTGCATTGGGTATACAATTCAGTGGTAAGGCTACCGTGCTGGTCCCAGCCAGCATGCATGACTTGGACTGTTCTCGTTCCTCTTTCAACGAGCCTGCGGGCCATGAGGCAGTTATAGGCAAAGGTTCCAGGCTCATTGACCTGCGGTCCGTACATGTCCAGAGTTTCCTTAGATTCACTTGAGAAATCTGTCAGTTCCGGGACACTGGCCTGCATCTTGAAGGCCATTTCGTACTGAGATATTCTTGTTGCGATTTCCGGATCACCAAATTCATTCAATTTGTGGTTATTGATCTCGGCGATACTGTCAAGCCAGTCCCTTCTCATTTCCCTGCTCATGCCTTTTGGATTTTTTGCGTAAAGCACCGGGTCCTTGCTGCCACGGAATAACACGCCCTGATGCTTAGATGGAAGGAAGCCGCTTCCCCAGTAGAAATCATAAAAGATCTGACCGCAAGTTGTCCCTTTACTGACGGATGTCATTACAACGAACCGTGGCAATTCTTCAGTCTCTGCTCCGAGCCCATATGCCATCCATGCTCCGAGCGTGGGTCTTCCCGGTATCTGGCCTCCACTCAATAAGAAGCTGATTCCTGGAGCATGATTTACGGCATCAGTGTGCATGGATTTTACAAAGCAGATCTTGTCCGCTATTTCAGCAGTGTATGGAAGAAAATCACTTACCCACGCACCTGATTCTCCTCTCTGTTTGAATGGTTCCACTGGCGCCAGCATTAATTTCCCATTCGCTTTTCCAGTCATGGTACTGAAACGCTTATTTGCAACGTAAGAATCAGGTATAGGTTTTCCATGCATTTCCTGGACCTTTGGTTTGTAGTCAAATAGGTCCACGTGGGTCGGTGCTCCGTTCTGGAAAAGGTATATGATGTTCTTGGCTTTCGGTTCGAAGTGAGGGAGTCCCGGCAATCCTCCGATAGCTTTGCGGTCATTTTCCGCCGCCAAGCCATCTTTATTGAGAAGGTTAGAGAGAGCAATAGTCCCTATGCCGGTAGCGGATTTCCCGAAGAATTCACGCCTCGTAAGATCAAGATGGTTTTGCTGGAGCGGATTCATGATTATTCTCTAATTAATTATTGCTTAGTTACAGCTTCGTCGAGATTCATTACTGCAAGGGACGTGGCTGTCCATGCTGCATGTTCTACTGGGTCGAGTTTATCATTTATTGGTTTTTCACCCACTGACAATAATGCTGTAGCTGATCCTGGATCTTTCTTAAAAGCTTCTCTCGAACGGTTAAGAGCCTTAAATATGATTTCCTGTTCAGATGCTATGGGTGACCTAGCCAGGAGTCTCCTGAAAATTAATTCTAACCTGTCCAAATCATTATTATTGGCCGTAGTCATTGCCATTTCCGCTAGCGATCTTGATGCTTCCACGAAGGTCACATCATTGAACATATAGAGTGCATGCATAGGGGTGTTGGTCCGGAATGGTTTGACAGTACAGGTTTGTCGGTTCGAGTTATCGAAGAAAGCGGGAGGAGCGATGATGCGCCTCCAGAAAGTGTAAAGACCTCTCCGGTATAGTTTTTCTCCATTGTCTCTTGAATATCTTTTTTTACCAAATGAAGCCTCTTCCCATACCCCTTCAGGCTGATAAGTGTTCACGGGGCTTCCACCGATCTTTGGCACAAGGAGACCACTCGCTGCCAGAGCATTGTCGCGGAGCATCCAGGATGGCATCCTGAATCGGGGCCCTCTGGAGAGGAATCGATTTTCAGGATCCAGTGAATAGTTCGTTTCATTCTCACTGACTTTTGTGGCTTTGGATGTTTGTTTGTAAGTGTCACTTGTAACGATGAAGCGCATCAGTTTCTTAACGTCCCATCCGGACTCAATGAAAGTCGTTGCGAGGTAGTCAAGGAGCTCCTGATTCATTGGGGTCTCTCCCTGCGTTCCAAAGTCCTCCGAGGTTTTTACTAAACCTACGCCAAAGATCTGTTGCCAGAAACGGTTCACTATCACTCTGGATGTCAGAGGATTTTCAGCGCTCACTATCCATTTTGCCAGACCGAGGCGGTTCTTTGGGAAGTTGTCGGGTATTTCAGGTAAAGCTGCGGGCGTTCCCATGCTGACTTCTTGACCGCGCTTTTCATATGATCCCTTGTCTAGGATGTAAGTTTGTCTGGGCTTGTCCCTGTCTTCCATTATCATGACCTTGGGGCCGGATCCCTTCAGTTTGTTGAGGCGTTCATTGAGTTCTTTACGTTTTTTGGTCAGTTCGGCGAGTTGAGCGTCTATTATTTTTTTCTCTTTATTTATGGGAGCGTCTTTTTTTTCACTGACTGATAATCTGAACCTGCCGAGGTTATGACTAATGTGAGGCGAGTCATGTCGCAGAATGAATTGAATGACAGTGCCTTTGCCAGCTACAATTTTATCTTTGAGACGGAAAATACCTTCGTGCTCCCGATCGACGGTCCGACCTTCATGAACGGCCCAGCCAGTTGCAGGATTTCCGTCATAACTGGCGCTGATTTTGTGGGACCCTTGTTCGAAAGTTGCCTCTGATGAAGCGAACTCAAGGCTTTCAGGTTCTTTGGATCCTTTTCTCGTAATTGACACCTCAAAGCCGGTAAGAACGAAATTACCACTGTCTGATCGTGCCAGTCCTCCGCCAGTCATTGAAGGGTCCATGAGAGCTTCAATTTTGAAAGATCCGATCTCGGCGATGTCCGTCTTTGCTCTGATTGTATAAGTGTCATTCTTAGGATTATCACCACTGGCAAGTATTGACTGATCTTTCTGAACAGTGAGTCTCTGAACCTTGGCATTTGTCTCACTAGGGATGAGAACTTTCCATGCCTGGTCGTCTGGCAATTTTGGCCCTTCCTTGATTACCTCTATTTCACGTACTTTGATTTTTTGGCCTATACTTTCAATTTCTTTGGTCGTTTTATCGATTTCATCAATCTGTTCTTGGGTGGGCACTATTAAGTTAGGTGCCTGTTGCCCGCTCCTCCCGCCCCCATCTATTGGAGTCTGATTAAAGTAGGCACTCATTTGGTAATATTCCTTCTGAGTAATTGGGTCGAATTTATGGTCGTGACAGCGACAACAGTTGAATGTTAATCCTAGCCAGACAGTTCCTGTTGTCTCAGTCATGTCCATCACGTAATCGACTCTGTTTTCCTCATTGATTCTGCCCCCCTCACCATTGATCGGGTGATTGCGAAGGAATCCAGTGGCAAGTTTTTGCTCGAACGTGGGCTCAGGCAGTAGGTCTCCAGCAATTTGCCAAACTGTAAATTTATCGAATGAGAGATTTTTATTGAATGCCTTAATGACCCAATCTCGCCAAGGCCACATCGTTCTTTCACTGTCACCCTGGTATCCGTTACTGTCTGCGTAACGTGCGGCATCGAGCCAGTCCCATGTCATTTTTTCACCGTACGCTTGCGAATTGAGGAGGCGGTCAACTAACTTTTTGTAAGCTTCGGGGGAGTCGTCTGTGACAAAATTCTTAATTTCCTCAGGGCTTGGCGGTAGTCCGGTCAGGTCCAGACTCACTCTTCGAATTAATGTTTCAGGATCAGCCTGAGGTGAGGATCCCATTTGTGAATTCTTTAGTGTATTTGAAACAAATTCATCGACCGGATGTTTCTTAGTTAATGGCTTTGGTTTTTCAGGTTTAATAAAAGCCCAGTGCTTTTCATATTTGGCTCCTGAACTGATCCATTTCTTGAGAGTGTCCTTTTGCGCCTTTGTTATGTTAAGCTTGGCTTCCGGTGGAGGCATGACTTCATCAGGATCATCTGAAAAGATTCGGTAAATTAGTTCACTGTTATCAGGATCATTCGGAACGATGGCTGAGACTCCGTCGTGGGTTGCCGTTGCATCCTTAAAGTTATCAAGTCTGAGCTTTGCTTTTCTTTTATTTTGATCCGGTCCGTGGCAGAAATAACAGTTCTCAGAAAGTATCGGCTTGATGTCTCTATTAAAATTAATCTCCGCCCAAGAAAATTCTGCATTTGCCAGTAAAGCAAAGATTAAATAAAGAATGGATTTCAATTTCATTAGCGGGAAATTATTCAAAGCATTTTACTAAATTGGCAGAAAAATGAAACCTTCTTTGTTTATCTTTTCTGTAGCGTGAAGTTCTAAGTATCACGATTAAGAAATGATCCAAAATTCAGTTATATTACTATTTTACTCTGTAATAAATAACCGGAGGAATCCGGTTCTGCTTTTTTCATTACTGATTGGGGCAGGAAATCTGTAACGAGTAATGATATTTCCATTTTGGTCCAAGGTTTCAGATCCTACTTGGACTGCTTTATTTTCCCAATCTTTGAGATTGTGGCTGTTTTGAACCTGGAAACTTGCGTTCCTTTCTCCCTGGGCCCTAGCAAATTCTAAGAGTAAATATTTCTCTTCTCCTTGTTGGGAAAAGAGCAACTTTGGCATTGGGATTGTATTCGTTCTGTTCTTCGGATCAGTTCCTATGGCATATTCAGCAAAGTTAGTGAGTCCGTCTTTGTCAGGGTCCGCTGATGGTCCGGAAACATTGGGGTTGGAAATTTCTTCGACATTAAAATGAATTGATTTCCAGTCACTATAATTCATAGGCCCTCTGGGGTTTCCGCCGATTCGGGTCGATGCTGTCCAGTTCGATCCATCATTATGATCGCTTCTTGGGTTAATGATCTGAATCGAATGGCCATCAAGATCATTAAGGACCGGCCAGGGAGATTCTTTGCGATAATAGAAATCGTGAATTGGCTCTCCTGACCAGCTAATTAACCGTACCCTTTCTCCGCCATTATTGAGTTTCCCTTCGTACTGTCCCGCAATGATTTCATGACCATTATTACGCATTTCAAAGGCGGACCGGTCACTGACGATGAGGACGCTAGATTTTGGACTCAATGTTCTGACCTGAGAATCTGAGAAGTCAAAATAGATACCGTCAGTGAAACGGACTCCATTCAAATCAATGGAAGTGTCACTGATATTTTTTAATTTGATGAACTCGAAGAGATCTCCGTCATCGTGACCTGCTTCTCTTTCTTCCGAGTTAGGGCCTTGCGGATTGTATAGAATTTCCATGACCGAAAGGTTCTGATTTGAAGCGGGGACCGTGTCGACAGTGAACTTGGCTGACGTTAGCCCACTCCATTCGTTACCATTCAGTGATCGTGCCATTACAGTGACTGGTTCGTTGATTGTGATAGGATCATTGAGAGGATTGGTCCTCGTTGCTTCTAGTTGCATCTCCATTACCATGTCACTGCTTGATCTGCTGCCGTTGTGCATTTCAACAGCAATGAGGTTCGTTCCCTCATTGAGTGCGGTCGCGTCCACGACATAATTATCCAGATCGCCCTCATTCAGATCACTGGTGTCATTTGAAGTTGTCATTTCAAAAGTGGCATTGGGTTCTAGGTTCGAGTCCCGGAAAATTTCTTTACCGTTCAGATAGACGGCTCCGCCCCCATCCGACATGATTTTCAATCTGAGCTCGAAGTGGCTCTGAGAATCCTCAAGTTCGAAGCTTTTTCTGAAGTAAGTAGTTATTTGTCGTGGCCTTGGATTGATCTGCGTCTCTATGGGTATATTAGTTCTTGGCAAGGTGTGGGTATCAGAAATGTTCCCGAAGCCGAGGGGAGAGGGCCCTTCCTTCCAGCCAGAATCGTCGTAATTGGGTTCTTTCCATTGAGTTCCTAAGTCTCCATTTGTGTCACTGTACTTCCATACTGAGTTCAGGGGGAGAATGATGACATCCACGCTTGATCCTGATTGGCCAGTTGCATTGGGGTTAACTGATCCTCCCATTTCTCTAGGATCTGATCCGTCAGTCGTATAGTAGATCTTTCCTTTCTCGTTTGTGATTCCAAGGTTGTATCCTTTTGGAACGCTCCCACCTAATTGACTGAACTGTGGCGGTTCTGTTTTTGGCCATAGACCATTATTTCTGAAATCTTCTCTTTTGGGTCCCAATAGATATTGCCTTCGGCCATTTGTAGTGTTTGCCCATGATCTGATAATGTTCTCATTTACGGATTCCTTATTCATATAGCTAAGGAGATCACTGAATTCACCGTAAAGTTGATCAGCTAGGTTTTTCAGATGAGAATTTTCAAAGTCACGATCATCGAGGACACCGCCATTAAAAAGGTGCTTATTGATTCTATCAGCAAAGAGGATCTTAAATTCGTCCCATCGAGACAGTCCTCTCCAGAGGTCCCTCAGTTCACCATTTCCGGTCGCAATGAATGATTGAATCATTTCCTGAGATACTGGTCGATTGCCTCGGTTGTACATGGCGCCTTCGGCATCCCAAATGTAGAGGCGGTACCGGCCACGGTCTGAACGTTCCCGAGCCGCGACCCAATTATTGTGGGGCCAGTCCCAGGTCGCCATATAAATGTTCAGAAGATAGTAGTCAATCATGTTGGTAACGTCTGCCATTTCGAGGACCCTGGCCCAGTTAGCGTTTGTTCTGGAGCCGTTTAGTCTATTGATCATTTCGTCCCAAGCTACCATGTCTCCTTCGGCGACGTTACTGGCCTTGCCCTGTAAGGCGAGTGTGTCCCAATCCGTTTCCGAGTCAGAACCGTGCACAGTAGCGAACCATGGGGACCGGAGCCTTTCGACCATGTTGTAAAAGCCTTTAAGTTCAGCATTAACGTAGAGTGTATTAATGACTCCTGTACTTGCCGGCTGGCCCATGTCTCGACTCATTCGCCGGACCAGTTCATCAATAATGAAAGGATTCTTTATGTCATTTTTTCCGGCCCGGACCCGGAACCTCCTGTAAGTGTCTATCGGGTCGTCGATACCATTCAAAGGTAACTGGACTTCAGAGTTTCCATATTCGTCACGAAAATACAGATTAAATGATGGTTTTTGGGTTCCTCTTGCCGGCCAGGGGCTTGAGCTGACCTGATCGAGTAACATCCTTGGTCTGGAATAAGATGAGGCGGCTGCCCTGAGGCCGCAATCTGATCTGAAACCTGTGCTTCTGTCAGCAAAATAGAACTCTGCATGAATGGATCTTTCATAGCACCGGCCGCGGTTAATGACGTTGTTATAATCCGATGAGCCTGTCGGTTGCCACTGATTATTGACGTATTGGCCTCCATTAATTGCAAATGCACCGAAAGGATCAAAGAGTGACCTTTCAGAGTCGCCCGTGATGATCAGGGTCGGAGACTTTAAAAGTTTTGGATTCTGATCAATGAGATATGTGTTTGTCTTTGTGTCAGAAGGCATCAGATTTTCACTGAATGCTTTTGCTCGAATCACGTGTCC
Organism: Verrucomicrobiales bacterium; assembly: GCA_002708885.1. Lineage (GTDB taxonomy): Bacteria > Verrucomicrobiota > Verrucomicrobiia > Verrucomicrobiales > DEV007 > EC70. The sequence continues at coordinate 19,023 of PAPL01000010.1, forward strand.
TTTTTTCTCGGATACTTTTTTAAGTGTTATTTTTTCAGTGTAGATCGAACCATTCGTTTTGCTGGGTTCTGATCCATCCGTCGTGTAAAAAATATTTGAATTTGGGGTCTTACTTGTAATTTCAAGTTCGATGTTTCCATCTACGAATCCACCACGAGTACTGAAAGAAGGGGATTTAACTTTGCCCGTAAAGGCCGGACCTACATTCCTTGACCCTGGGCTCGGTTCACTGAAATAGACAAATTCATTGGTATCACCCAATGCGCCGTAGCTGTAAAAATTATATTGCTTTGGAAATTTATTATTTAAGGTACTTTTTGAATTTCCCTGAGCATCGAATAGGCCAAGGAATTCTCCGTCACCGCTGAGCTTGAAATTGGTATGAAGATATTTGGCACCTCTTATCTCTTTGTCCATTCCGTCAGCTAAAATTAGAAGGTACCCGCCAGCAGGCACTGAAGTCATTTTCGGAAACCTCCATTTCCCTGGCTCTTTTTCGTCATCACTCAGAGACCAGTCGCTGATATCAATTAATTTGTTTCCAGAATTAAAGAGTTCTATCCAGTCAGAACTTCCATTCTCAATATTCTTATCGTCTAGGATAGCGGGTTCATGAATGTCAGATCCCGGTTCCATTAGGCCGGGAAAGTATCTGACCGTTGAACCTGCTGGGAACAGAACATTGTCCTGAATGTTTGCTTCATCGATGAGGATAGAAAAGTCTAGACGGATACTGGTTAGGGGGTCGTTATTTGTGACTTGTATAGCAAGAGTGTTTTCTCCTGCCATTAGGAGATTTTTCGATGTGCCGACTCTTAATCTTGTGAAACGAGTAGATGAGGGTCCGGCCCGATAAGAGATCTGGTCCCAGTAAATATGTGATTTTGCCTCTCCATTATTAGATCGGCTGATCTCCTTCCCGTTGAGCCAAGCAATGAAACCGTCATTGTAGTTGATGTTTAGTACGAGGGGTCTTTGAGATTCCGCTTCCTGAGAAGAGACTGAGAACTTTTTTATTACATAGAGTGAAGGGGAAATTCCATACAGCTTTGTTTTTACGTTCGTTCTTATGGTGCCGAGATCATAACCGATGGGCGTTCTTCCTGCTTTCCAGTCTGAATGGTTGAACTGATTGGTCCACCATGCCGGCCAGTTTCCGGCAAAGGGTTGATCATTCGCGTCCCATCGCAATAGACGTTCGGTGCCCTTGCATGAAATTTCATTTATTCTGATTTCTCCAGAACTGATACTGACGATCCCTAAGAATGAGAGAAATTGCAGGGAATGGATGATTTTATTAAAGAGAAATCTATACATGATAGGGTAAATCCTTATCACTATTATTGTTCTGATCGATAGACTCTGTATTGTCGGGTCCTTCTCAATGAATTTGAATTATCAGTGAAGTTAGTGATCTGTTCCTCATCAGTTGAGAGCAGGGACCCGGGAAGATTTGATTTCCATGAGATCAGATCATCGGAGTACTGTAGTTGATAATTAAAGCCTGGTTGCATTTTCCAAGAAATTGTATTCTTTCCGTTTGGTTGACGAATAATTGATCTGATCTTGAAAGGGTTTTCGGGGATGATGAGTTTTTTGGTGTCTGCGTAAACTGCCCAATCGTCAAATAGCATCCAGTTGTTTCCCCATCCTGAATTGGAGGTGCGTTGCCACACAATGGCAATTCCTCCAAGATCGAGCCTTGAGTTCCTTCTAGTGAAAGGGGCGTCCTCAAAGATCTGAAATCCACTCAAATCGACTGACCAGGTATTATTTTTAAAGTCCACCTCCGCAGCGAGGATCTGAACTTCGTTACGGATAAATTCTTCCTCCGTATCATATTTATCTCTACCATCCTCTCTCCATAAACCGAAAGAGGTTTCCGTGTTATTGAAAGTGAGTGAAGCCAGGTTCGTTCCATTAGAATTAAAAAAACTAATAAAGAAACTGTCTCTCCTTGGATCATTGTTACCTTCATCGGAATCATTAATGCCAACGACAGCCTCGAGTCTTACGATATGTTCTCCTGTCCTATCAGGATCGTGCCTGATTTGTCTGAGGATTGTAACGGTGTCTGTGTTTCCTGGGGAGTTGTACCCGATGAAGGCGCTTTGACCTAGGCCTTCAACGGCTTCAGGCTCGATTCCGTGAGAGCCACGACCATTAGATGTCCCATTCCAGCCATCATACCCTACCAATTCATCATCACCTGATGGGGCATCTTCAAAATCAGTGAAGTATAACTCTCTCTCTGCCAGTACAGTGGAATTTATCATTAGCCATGAGACTGAGGAGATAACTATTGCTAGGAATTTTTGTTTGGGGATAGGCATTAAATTATTGATTGAAAGACTAAAAAGAGCGGCCCCTATGACGAGGGCCGCTCTTTTGAAATTAGTCTGTAATACTTAAATTTAAGACTTATAAGCGGACTTGGACGTCATCATCACCTGCGTCATCACCTGCGTCATCGTCTTTGTCTGGACGTGGCTTCTTAGGGCCCTTGCCTCCTTTTCCTTTATGATGGCGGCAGTGTCTTAGGTGGAATGTGAATTCATCAGCTGCAATGCCACCGTTTTCGTCATCATCTAACCGAGCAAAAATTCTTTCAATGCTCTTTGGGAAGCGTTTAGCAAGACGCTCAATAGCACCAATGGCACCGAATTCTTCAGCGCTCAGCGAACCGTCACCGTCAGTGTCAACCTCAGCAAATCTTTCGTTACGCTTTTCCTCGATCTTTGCACGGAGTGCATCACGAGCTGCTTCGCGCTCTTCTTTTGAAATTTCGCCATCTTCATCAGTGTCCCATGAGGCTCGCTTTTCTTTGGCGCGATTTTTTCTGGCATCTTTGGCAGCTTGACGCTCTTCTTCGTCCAATACGCCGTCTTCGTTCAGGTCGTACTTAACGAGAAACTCAGGAAGATTACCGTTACCAAAAACTTTTCCGCCTTCCTTATCATCGTCTTCTGGCTTTTCAGGGCGCTCAGGTCTTTCTGGCTTTTCCTGCTCTTCACCGTCTGGCTTTTCAGGGCGCTCAGGTCTTTCTGGCTTTTCCCATTGCTTTGGCGGTTTTGGAATCCAGCCCCAGCTCCAGCCCCAGCCTCTGTGGCCAGCTGAAGATATCGTGACTGTTGCCAGGATGATTGATAATATTAAAGTTAAATGTTTCATGATGATATTTTTTGGGGGTAAAAAAATTCTATGTTTTACTTTGTATGTATTATTAGACGCTAGCAAACCCTATTTGGTTACAAAATATTCTTAATTATTGCGTAATAGGCGAGAAAAATCGTCGATTTTATTCTTTGCAGCGTTTTCTTCTCGTTCCTCTTGGCTTGGTTCGGTTCGATTTTCTATTGATTCTTGGTTTTTTTCCGGGCTAGGGGATGTTTTTGTGACATTTTCTTTAGATTCCTCATCAAGTAGGGCCACGACATCATCCCACCAGGCTTCCCTATCCAATGCTTCTTCCTCAAGAATCATTTTCTGCTCATCATCTAATATAGAGTAAATTTCAGCCTCCACGTCAGGGACCGGTGAGCCGGGCTCTACTCGGGTCTTTATTCCGCTCAGCAGATTGTTCCCGTCTGGATTTAATGACGGGTGGAAAGCGGGCACGGATTTGGCTAGTATAGGGAAAATAAAATCTTACTGTTCTTCAGTAAGATTTAGTTTTTGAGTTAATTCGCCGAGTCGCTTATTGGATTGTTTTTCAACTACGAGGGCACGGGCCGTGAGTTCTTTTCGAGTCAGTTTTGGTTCTTTAGATTTAGTAGTTTTGGGATTGTTATTTTCCTCATCGTTTGATGTTTTTGGTCCCTCTTTAGCAATTATCGGCTTTGTATTAGAATTCTGGCTCGCCGCTGATTTCTCAGGCGTGGCATTTTCCGGCTTGGTTACCCCTGACTCAGACTTATTAGGTTGTGAGGTCTTTCCGTTAGGGTCAACTGGAATGGATTGAGGAAAATAACTATAAATAAGGATTGCCAGCAATGCCGCGGTACCACTGAAGACATATAGAGATAATTTCATTAGACCTGTAAATATAGTTTAATTAGAAAACGGTCAATTTCACCTTCAAAACAAATTTGTGCTTTTATTTTAGTAAGTAATTCCCACTGAACTTAATGGTTTCAAAGGATTTTTTTCAAGGTTGATCATTGCAGACTGTAGTTTTTTCCTAGCACGCATCTTAGTGACTTTCACTTTTGATTCCGACCAACCAGTTAATTGGCAGACTTCTTTGACTGTTTTTTCCTTCAATTCCATTAATTGGATTACGGTTCGCTCCTTTTCATTAAGAGTTGAAAGAAGTTCTTGAATCAATTCTTCGATTAGTTCGTTTTCTGTTGATCTGATTCTTCTTGAATAGCTTAACTTTGGTTTTATGGCAGTTTGAACTGCTCTTTCTCCATAAATGAGTTCTGGCCTTATTCTTTTCTTTCTCAGACGATCATAGCAGGTATTGACTGCAATTTTAGCGGCCCAGTGGCCTAATGGCTTTTGACCAGCATATTGATGAATTTTGGAAAATATTTTCATGAAGATTTCCTGCAGAAGATCCTGTTTTTCATCTCCAAGGGTAAGATTTTTCCGTGCGATAGGCTCTAGTACCGGATAAAGCATATCAATTAGCTCCTCGCAGGCATGTTGATTGCCTTTTTTAGCGAGGGAAACGATACGATTTACTGGATTTTCCATGTTTAAAATTAACGTATTTACATAATAAACACAGAAAGATTACTCGAACATGAAGATGATCTATTTTTTTCAACCATAATTGGGCCAAAAACTCAATTAATGCTGAGTCATCTAGCAACAACTCAAATTATTGACGATCATGTCGCAGAGGTTACAATTTGAAACGATGAGATTCCTTTACCTGTTATTTGTTTTAGCGTTTGCGCAATTTGTTGGGCATGCCAATGCGCAAATTGGCTGGTCCAAGGAGGAGATCGTAGCAAAGTTTGGTGAGCCAGTCGGAGATGCAACGAAAGGACTCTTGGACAGCGACGGTACAAAGGCAGACGTATTTAAAGATGAGAATTTCGGCTTCGATTTTAACGTCGAGTATAAAGATAATGTTGCGTGGGTAGTGACTTTTCATGGAAGAAAAGTTCGTAGAAGCATGGCCGACTCGCTCGTTGCGGTGAACTGCGGGGCCAAGGTCAAGGGTGGTGAGTTTTTAAATGGTAAGTACTGGATAGAAAAAGAAAAAAAATTACGTGCTTTTTATTATTCAGCACCGATGCCCAGGCTTGTCGTGATGACGGAAGCAAGCCTCCAGTCCAAGAGGACTCCGAGGGAGATCATTTTGAAAGCTCTCCCAAATGTATTACCTTCAGCTACGGGCAACCAGAAGAAGGCCCTTTCCGGCACAAAGAATGACCCGTTTGCGAAATACCGTAAAGGGGGTGAGGCCTCTTCTGAAAAGAGTGAGGAAGATTCCAAAGAAGAATCAGATTCGAAGGAAGAACCTGAAAAGACTGAGAGCTTATAGACTCTTCGACTCAGATAGTCATACTTGCGTAACCTCCGTCCACTACTATTTCGGCGCCAGTAACAAAGCTGCTCGCTTTTTCTGATGCGAGAAATAGTGTCGCTCCGATCAGCTCATCTGAGTCACCGAATCTTTGCATAGGAGTGTGCCCCATGATGGATGCGACCCGGTCTTCAGTGAGGACTTTGCGGTTCTGTTCAGCCGGGTAAAAACCGGGCACGAGCGTGTTTACCCTGACCCCTTTCTTTGCCCATTCTCTTGCCAGATTTTTGCTGATGTTATGGACAGCGGCCTTGGTCATTGAATAAGTGAAGACTCTCGATAGAGGAATGATCCCAGACATGGATCCGACATTGATGATTGAGGCGTTGATTTTATTTTCCAGAAAATATTTTCCGAACACCTGACAGGTGACGAAGACCGCTTTGGAATTTGTTTCAAAGATCTTATCAAATTCCTCTTCTGGAACTTCCAGAAACGGTGTGGCTGAGTTGATTCCCGCACCATTAACCAAGAGATCGCATTTTCCTGACTCTTTGATGATTTCTGTGAGGAGGGACTCAATGGAATCCTTTTTTGTTACATCAGCTTCGAGAAAATACGCCTTGCCGCCGGAACCTTCAATGTTAGCGATCCTTGATTTGGCCTTGTCCTTGTTGCGGCCCACAATTACAACTTTTGAACCGGCCCTCGCAAGTCCCTCGGCCATTGTTCCGCAAAGCTCACCGGTCCCGCCGATCACGGCCGCGGTCTTTCCTTCTAATGAGAATATCGAATCAATGTAAGACATCACTATTACCTGTCGACGCGTGCACTTCCTCCACTCACTAATTTCTCCACTTCTTCGAGAGTTGCCATGGTCGTGTCTCCGGGAGTTGTCATTGCCAGTGCTCCATGTGCGGCCCCATATTCTACTGCGAGTTGCGGATCATTGTGCTTAAGGAATCCGTAAATGAGCCCGCTCGCAAATGAGTCTCCACCGCCGACCCGATCAAATATTTCCAGGTCCGGTCTGTGTGAAGCCTCGTAAAATTTCCCGTCATGCCATGCAATGGCCCCCCAATCATTCACTGTCGCAGTCTTCACTTCGCGAAGAGTCGTTGCAGTCGCCTTGAAATTTGGAAATTCGGTCACGGCCTGACCGATCATCTGTTTAAAGTTTTCAACGTCGAGTCCTGAAATGTTGGCATCGACTCCCTCCACTTCAAATCCAAGGCAAGCAGTGAAGTCTTCCTCGTTGCCAATCATTACGTCAACGTACTTTGCAATTTCCCGGTTCACTTCCTGAGCCCTGTCCTGACCCCCAATCGATTTCCATAATGAAGGTCTGTAATTAAGGTCGTAGCTGATTATGGTTCCATGTTCCTTTGCTTTCTTGCATGCTTCAATTACAAGTTCGGCAGTCGTTTCAGAGAGTGCTGCGAAAATTCCTCCGGTATGAAACCACTGTGAGCCCTGTTCACCAAAAATATGATCCCAATCAATGTCTCCTGGCTTCATTTGTGAGGCTGCCGTGTGACCACGGTCAGAGGTTCCCTTTGCGCCTCTTATACCAAACCCTCTTTCCGTGAAATTTATTCCGTTCCTAACTTCACGACCGATCCCGTCAAAATCAATCCACTGAACAAACTCAGTATCGACACCGCCTTGCAGAATGAAATCTTCGATGAGTCTACCCACTTCGTTTTCTGCGAACGCTGTGACGACGGCAGTCTTCATTCCAAAGCAACGTCTCAGTCCGCGTGCCACATTATATTCTCCTCCGCCTTCCCAGGCATTTAATTGTCTGGCCGTTCTTACTCTGCCCTCTCCGGGATCGAGCCTAAGCATGATTTCGCCGAGTGAAATCTCGGTATATTTGCATTCAGATGGAGATTTTATATCGAGTGCCATGGGGCGCCGATAATAGCGCTTCCATTGCCTATGTAAACTGCTTCTTAATCAAGAAGCGTCATTATTATTAAAATATGGGCTATTTATCGAATTTAGGAAGCACCTCAATGTCCCAGGTGTCCGAATTCATCTCTTTTGCCAGATCATTAAATTCGGTAATTTCTGCGGCAGAAAAAAGCAATCCTCCGGCCTCTTTGGTTCGTGACGCTGCCTCTGCAAAATCCTGTCCCGGAAGGAAAATGTTTTCATTGCCGTGCCCCTTGATGTCTTCGATCACAGCTCTGACATTTTCCTGTTGGTTTCGTCCGCAGGCGAAGGCTCCACTACTGACTGCGTCAGGATGAATGACTTGAAAATAAAAACTAGGGGTGCGTTTTTCTCCTTCGGGAATTTCTCGTGACCTGAGCGTCGGTATAGATCCTCCAATGAATGAGGCCAGTATCTCATTAATTAGTGCCATTCCGTAACCTTTGTGCGCACCGAAAGGAACAAGGTAAGCGGCCTTTTCGGGATCAGTGGTCGGATCCCCGTTTTCATCGACTGCTGCATTTTCCGGCAATGGCTGACCCTCTCTTTTGAGTTGCTGGACCCTACCCATGGCCACCACTGACGTTGCCCAGTCAATGACTATGGGAAATCCAATCGAATCAGCTGTAGGAAATCCCCAGCTGTGAGGATTGGTTCCGAGCGTCGGATACTTGCCCATGAACGGGACCACTTCGGCTAGCCCTGCCGTGCAGTTTGTATAAGCGATGTATCCCCGATTCGCAGCGTCCAGAACGTATCCTCCTCCCCAGAGATAATGAAAGGCATTGTCCACTGAAACTTGTCCGACTCCATACTTGTCAGCCAGTTCAATGCACCTTTCGATGGCCTGATAAGCGACACTCTGTCCGAGCTTTTTATTACAGTTCCAAATCTCACTCGCTTTAAATTTCTTTTCTATTATTTCGATCTCGGCTCCTGGAGTGCATCCATCATTTCCTGAACCGAACAGCTCGTCCAGATGGATGGCCTTGAGTGCATTGTGTGTACGGACCCCATGAGTCGAAGCGAAGGAACAGAACCTGGCCGCATCATTCGATTCTAATTCCGTGAAGCCCCTTTCTTGGTAGGCCTTACTGACGAGGGAATTATGATCACTCTCTTTAACAATATAAAATTCTTCCTTCATCTTTTATGAATCAAATTTATTGGCCTGTGTATAATCGTCCTTACCGTTCAGAAATGATATCAGGTTGCGGGTAGCCATTCCGGCCTGCCTTGCTACCGATTCGTGAGTCCTGGAGGCGATGTGTGAGGTGATTATGCAGTTTGGTGCATCTAGTAACGGATGATTTTCCTGAGGAGGTTCACTGTCCAGAACATCAGTCCCATATCCACCGACTTTACCACTCACTAATCCTTCCTTCATGGATTTCGTCTCGACCAGTTCACCTCGCGCGCAGTTGATCACAATCACGTTGTCTTTCATCTGCTCTATCTTTGAGGAGTTGATCATTCCATGCGTTTCATCGTTCAGGAAACAGTGCAAGGAGACGATATCAGAACCGCAAAGAACCTCGTCCATGTTTGAACATTTCCTTATTCCGTGATCACTAGCGAAGTCCTCATCAAAGAAAGGATCATAAGCAATGATATCTAATCCGAAAGCGTCTGCACGAATGGCGACCTCCTTGCCGATCCTTCCGAGTCCTATGATGCCTATCGTTTTGCCCAGTATTTCATTTCCGACCGGTTTTTTCCAACCCGCTTTCCAGGAGCCAGAAGAGACTTCATTCGCGTTCGAGTGAATTTTTTTAGTCAGGCCGAGGAGGAGTCCGAAGCAGTGCTCCGCGACGGTCGTGTGATTGACTCCCGGAGTNAAGAGTANCGGTATTTTTTTTTCANTGGCATGCNCGACATTAATNTTATCNAGCCCGATNCCGTATTTGCTGATNACTTTGAGTCGGGGCAGGGATTTATCAATGACCTCTTCAGTTATNGCGTCATCACCACAAAGNAAACCATCAAATTCTCCNGCCANTTCAAGCATTTTTTCTTCNGGNAGGGGNCCGCGTTCNCTNGAAATTTCCCAACCCGTTGAAGCTAGGAGATCATGGTGTGGGCCCGGAGTGTCCTGATAAGATGTTGTAGTGAGAAGGATTCGCATGAGTTGTTGCCTACTTACCTTATTCTGTATACCACTTCAATGTTATAAATTATCTCTTTGTCTAATTTATATAACAATATTGCCTTACCCTGTAATAACGATAGTCTACTTCTGAGGCTGTAAGTTCATTGGTTACAATTTTATCGCCAATTACGGAGTGTGAACTTGCGGGTACACCACTCCAGTTTTTCAAGTCACTGGATCATTCAGCTCTGAAATTATATATAAAGGACAAGTATTTAGTTAGCATTGAAGATAATACTTATTTAGTTTAATGCTTTCGAGTTCAGTTTAAGTGAGTGAAAATATTGAAATGGAATCCGGTCCTCAGCCACTAGATCAACTCATGCTTGAAGGAGGGTATAAAAATAATGATCTCGTCTCAATTTCGCAGGAAGGACTCACTCATAAGCAGGTTTCGAAGGCCAGAAAGGGGCGCAGGATCACGCGTCGCATACAGATAAAGATCCTCAATGCTTGGAATTCCCTGACGGGTGATGACATTAACCTGGATGATCTTTTTAATTATCGGGGAAGATAATGGCTGAGTATACAATTGTTGGTGGCGGTTTGGCGGGTTGTAGTCTCGCTATTGCATTGCATCAGAGAGGAAAGGATGTGAGAATTGTGGACCGTGGTGACTCAGTGACCTCCACTAAGATAGCCGCAGGCATTGTCAATCCAATCACTGGTCCTTATCTCACTAAGGATCCGCGATTCAATGAATTCTGGTCACATGCATTAAAATTCTATAGGACCTTTGAAAGTTTAGTGGGAGCTAAGGTTTTCCGTAAAATGAGAATGGTTCGGCTACTGGACTCTGAAAAGCAAGCGGCTAAATGGCGGAGCCGGCTCCAGTCCCCCGGCTATCAAGAGTGCCTGACGGAGGAACCTTTTGAGATAGGGGATGAGTTCCATTCAGAATTTGGAGGTTTTACAATTGAATGCGCCGGTCANCTNTTCACTGCTGATTTCATTGATNCGACAAAAAGCTTCATGNGCGATCGTTGGCAGGTCGGAGAAATCCTCGGACCCGAACCTGAAGGGATTACTATTTTTTGTGAAGGCGTNAACGGTTCAAATAATCCTCTATTTGATTGGGTCCATTTCAGGCCAGCGAAAGGAGAAATATTAACGGTCCGGATCAATGATCTCAATGAGGACCGCATAGTGAACCGTGGAAGGGTATGGTTGTTGCCTATTGGTAATGGTGTTTTCAGGGCCGGCGCAACTTATGACTGGGATTCAAATGATTGTAATGTCACTGCTGAGGGGAGGGAACTCATAGAGTCACGCCTTAAGAGATTGGTTAAGGTTCCTTATGAGGTTCTGGATCAGCGGGCCGCTGTCAGGCCAGTGATCGGATCAAGGAAACTTTTAATAGGCATTCATCCTGNCCATGAAAACGTTGGCTTCTTTAATGGATTAGGTTCGAAAGGTGTCTTGATGGCACCGTTCTTTGCGGAGAANTTCGCAGCGCATCTTTGCGGAGAAGTAGCTATTGATGAGGAGGCTGATCTGCGCGGAAATCTATAAAGAGAAATTGATCATTNATAAATGAAATCAACACAATTANCTCATCAGNTTGTAAGTGNTCGGCTCGGGGGAGGCGAGGTAGTGATTGATGCCACGGCGGGGAACGGGCACGATACTCTTTTCCTTGCTCGGCAGGTGGGACCGTCGGGGACTGTATATTGCTTCGATGTGCAGGAAGAAGCGATCCGAATGACCGGGTCGAGGCTCGAAGAGGCACAGGTATCTGATAGGGTCATTATGTGCAATACCGGCCATGANAATATGGACGAGGCGATCAGTGCAACGGACTGGGGAAATGTTTCCGTGGTCATGTTTAATCTTGGGTACCTTCCANGAAGTGATCATTCCATAACAACACTAAAGGCAACAACGTTAACTGCTCTTCGAAAGGCTCTTGAATGTCTTAGGGGAGGCGGATTCTTGGCTGTGATTTGCTACCCNGGTCATGACGAGGGGCTTGAGGAATCTGTTGAGGTTTTAACTTTTCTGGAATCATTGAATCAGTCTCAATATCTAACAAAGAATTACCGGGACTCTAGTGTTCCGCACAATGCCCCTTTTCTGGTCTCAGTCCAAAAGAGATCCATTGAGAGGTAGTTGCCAAAGTCATTGGTTCTGTATTAGATTGGTACCTTGTCACGAAAACTTCAGTTATTTACTAATGGATTCGCCTTGTGGGTCACTCTTGGTGCTGTTCTGGCCTGGATAAAACCTGATCTGTTTACTTGGTTCACACCTTACATTGGGCCTGGTCTTGGAGTCATCATGCTGGGCATGGGCATCACATTGAGTTTTAAGGATTTTAAGGAAATTTTCAAACGTCCAGGGGCCATTGGTATTGGTGTCGGGGCACAGTTTATCATTATGCCATTACTTGGGTGGTCATTGGCGACTACTTTTAAACTGGACCGTGATCTGGCGGTGGGTTTGATTCTGGTGAGCTGTTGCCCGGGCGGCACGGCATCCAATGTGATTGCTTTTCTTGGCCGGGCAAATTTACCCCTTTCAGTTCTCATGACTATGTGTTCTACCTTCATGGCTATTTTTATGACACCATTACTGACTGATGCTCTTGCGAGTCAGTACATGGAAGTGTCAGCAACCAAGATGCTTCTAACTACTGTACAGATTGTTCTAATTCCTATCGTTGTCGGAATACTTCTTAATCAATATTTTCCAGATAAGGTCAGAGCGGCCAAGGACGCGGCGCCCTTAGTTTCCGTGATCGTCATTGTTTTGATTGTGAGTTGTATCATTGGACTGAACAAAGAAAAGATTCAGAGCGCGGGAGCCTCTTTATTTATTGCCGTTCTTCTTCTGCACTTGGGGGGGTTTGTTCTTGGTTACCTGTTAGTAAAAATTTTAGGTTATCCAGAAGATTACCGAAGAACGGTTTCGATTGAGGTAGGCATGCAGAATTCTGGGCTTGGGAGCAAGCTTGCAGAAAAACACATCTCGGTGANGGCTGCGGCTCCTTGCGCGATTTCGGCCGTTTATCACTGCATTATTGGTAGTTTTCTGGCTGCCTATTGGCGTCGCAAGGTGCCTCATCCATTNCCAGAAAAAGAGTAATTTTTTATGTTTAGAGTTGCCCAGTCAGTTGTTCTTTTGGCAGGTGCTTATCTTCTCCTGAGTGGAAGGCCTTTATTTGGTTNTTTTCTTTTATTCTGCGCTTTCGGTCATTGGTTCCTTGACCGTTGTATGAACCGGAAAGTTAAAGGGTCTGACAGGAATCCGAGGGAGGAAATTTCAGATTTTCATCGCGGATTGTTTGTTGCTGATCTGCATGCTGACGTTTGTCTTTGGAGGCGCGACCATATGAAAAAAAATAAAAGAGGGCACGTGGACTTGCCTCGGCTCATTGAGGGGAACGTGTCTCTACAGTTCGTGACGGTTCCGACGAAGCTCGTATTGACTCGAAGATTACCGCGGTTTTTTTTGACTGATCTTTTTTTCTGGAGCGCGATGATGAGTTTACAAAGGATTAGGACATGGTTCTTCGTTTCTGCTCGTGCCGAATTGCAGNTGGAAAGGGTCAGTTCTTGGATTGAAAATTCTCGAGGATCTTTAAAATTAATAAGAAATTCCAATGANCTTAAGATTCTCTCTGAAGAGCAGAGTGCNGGTGGTCAGGGNATCGGAATTATGCTTGGTNTGGAAGGGGCTCACGTTTTGCAGGGCAGGTTCAATGTGAGCTGGCTCGTGGAGCAAGGGTTCAGAGTAGTTGGGATCACGCATTTTAATGATACCAGATTCGGTGACTCGGCTCACGGGTGGCGACGAGCAGGCCTCACGTTAGCTGGAAAAGACCTTCTTAAGGACCTTGATAAGAATGGCATCATCATTGATCTNGCTCACTGCTCGGAGCAATTGATCAGTGATGTAATTGATATGTATGATCAAGGCCATTTGANNAGGCCTCCCATCGTTTCACACACGGGCATCAAAGGATCGCACAATCATCGACGTAATATTTCTGATGAACAGGCCATTGCTGTGGCCAGGGCAGGGGGCCTCATAGGAGTCACATTTTTCAGGCCTGCACTGTCTCACAATTCAGTCGAAGCCGTTAGGGAAGCAGTTTTATATCTGATTAAAATACTTAATGGGGCCGGACTCGAAGGAGTCCGTCATGTGGCCTTTGGATCTGATTTTGATGGTGCTGTTAGAACAGTAATTGATTCATCCGGTTGGTCTCAGATCACGGAGGTGCTCATTGAATCAGGTGTTCCTGAAGAGGATATTCAATTATTAATGGGTGAAAATGTCCGCCGTTTTTTTGCGGAGCATTTGCCTAAGTGTTTGATCACATGAGACCACCTGGAAGGCCACCCATTCCGAGTCCGCCAGTAATTTTTGACATTTCCTCTTCCATTACTTTACGGCCCTGTTCAATGGCCTGAGTGACACCTGACAGGATCAGATCTTCCAGAATTTCAGAATCTTCCGGATCAATGATCTGNGGATCAATTTTGATNGATCGNATATCGCCTGAGCAGGTGGCTGTGACCGTNACCTTGCCACCGCCGACAGAAGCCTCCACTTCTTTCTCGGCAAGCTCAGCCTGAACTTTTTGCATTTTGCCCTGCATCTGCTGGGCTTGTTTCATCATTTTAGCGATATTCATTGATTTGCTTTGAGTTGGTTTATTGATTTCTAAATTTGGTGATAAGACTTAGTCTTCATTAATGACAGCTTCAAAGACTTCTAGAGCTTCTTTGATGAGCGGGTCATCGTAAATGTTTTCATTTTCCTCTTCTTGCGTTCCTTCATTGGTATTTTCGGGTTCTTCAGAACTTAGCGACTCTTGTTTATCTTTTGGAGGTTCCTCGAACTCGGCAATGTGTGGTGGAGAGTCCGGAGGATTTACTCCNTCTTTGAGNATGGCCTGAAATTTTCTGATGCCNATCATTGCTCCTAGGCACTTCTCGATGACCGGTCTGATACGGTCACTGGTAATCATTGCGTGGGCAATGCTTTCATCAGGGGACATCGCAACGGTAAATTTTTTCCCGTCATCTTTTTCGAAGATGCCCTTNGCTGCAGAGTCAGCGGCTAACGGTTTTACTTTGCTAATATGTTCAATGACTGCTGACCATGCATCATTTCCTGAAAGGGGGGTATCTTTTGGAGTAGGNTCGGGAGTAGGNTCGGGAGTAGGCTCGGGAGTAGGCTCGGGAGTAGGNTCGGGAGTAGGNTNGGGAGNAGGNTCGGGNGNAGGCNTTGAATCGATATTTGCCGTTGNAATAGTATTTTCAACGGGCATTTCGGAGATAGCTCCGTCAATGGCATCTATGACATCACTTAGTCTGGTTTCCTCTATGATCTGGATCCCTTTGATAATGGCTACCTCTAAATGGAGTCGCTTATTGGGTGCCCATTTCATACGGCCTTCTACCGTTGCCAAATGATCGATCAGTGCCAGTAGCCTATCCGTATCAATTTGTTTGGACTGATTTTCTACTCTNTTAAGTATTTCTTCTGCCAGTTCCTTTGAAGCTCCGCCAGGATCGACCTGATAAACGAGAACTGAACGGAAATGACCGATCAGATCTGTGAGAAGTTTACTGAGATCTTTTCCCGATTCGGACTGTTCATAGATAGTCTCGAGCGCGTCAACTGTTTCCTTTCTNAGGATCGCTGATCCTAGACCTGCAATAATTTCAATCCCTGTGAACCCAAAGACTTCCAGAACATCAGACTCATTGATCGATTCGCCACAAAATGCAACGAGTTGATCGAGCATTGATTGAGCGTCTCTCATTCCACCCTCAGCACCTTTCGCTATTGCTGTGGCTGCGATTGGGTCCAGCTCAATTCCCTCCTCCTTGGAAATGTGGTTGAGTTGTTCTGTAATGATCTTTGTTGGGATCCTTCGTAAATCGAATCGCTGACATCGCGAAATGATAGTTGGTAATATTTTTGTTGNTTCTGTTGTCGCGAAAATAAATTTCACATGTTCGGGAGGTTCCTCCAATGTCTTCAACAGCGCATTGAAGGCAGCGTTAGATAACATATGGACCTCATCAATGTAGTAGATTTTATATTTGCCTTGCGTCGGCGCGAATTTCACATTGTCGCGAAGCTCTCTGACCTGCTCGACNCCGTTATTACTGGCACCGTCAATTTCCAATACGTCNAGGCAACGTCCTTCTGCGATTTCTTGGCAGATANTTTCATNCGGATCAAAATCTATTTTTGGACCCCCATTACAGTTAAGTGCCTTAGCGAGGATTCTTGCNGTTGATGTTTTTCCGGTTCCTCTAGGTCCAACGAAAAGATAGGCATGAGCTAACCTATTTTGTTCAATGGCATTTGTGAGAGTCTGGACAACATGATCCTGTCCAAGGATGTCCTTGAATGTAAGGGGGCGATATTTGCGTGCGAAGACCTGATAACTAGAGCTCACGGACCCTATTTTAGTAGGGGTTGGCGGTTTGTGAATCTTTTTTCAATTGGACATTTTCCAATCATCGCGCTTTTTGATCAGTAATGAGTGAAAATGAAGCCATTGGAATGATTGCCGGTAACGGCATTTATCCTGCAATATTTGCCCATGGGGCCCGTTCTGCGGGGGTAAAACGCATAGTTTCGGCGGCATTTGAAGGGGAAACGGAACCCGTGATTGAAGAAATATCTGATGCTGTTTCTTGGATGAGGGTCGGTCAGTTAGGTAAATTAATTAAATTTTTTGAGAGCGAAAAAATTACTAGGGCCGTGATGGTTGGACAGATTGAGCCGAAAAATTTGTTCGATTTACGGCCTGACATGCGAACTCTGGTAATGCTCGGTAAGCTCAAGGAGCGAAATGCGGAGTCAATTTTCAACGCTATCGGCGAAGAACTTGCCAAAAATGGAATAGAATTAATTCCTGCAACGACCTATCTCGATGAATTGTTACCTGGTCCGGGACATGTGTGCGGACCGAAGCCCGGGAAACGTTTGCCGGATGAGGCTGCGTTTGGGTATAAGATAGCAAAAGAGATTAGCCGTTTGGACATCGGACAAACGGTAGTCGTGAGTAAAGGTACTGTACTTGCAGTTGAAGGTTTTGAGGGAACGAACGCGGCAATTAAGAGGGGAGGGGATCTCGGGCGGGGTGGAGCAGTTGTCGTTAAAGTCTCTAAGCCTGATCAGGACCTTCGGTTTGATGTTCCTTGCATAGGACCTGAAACTATTGAAGTTGCCGCGTCAGTTGATATTTCTGCAATTGTTGTCGAAGCGGGTAAGACTCTTTTGCTTGGAAAGGATCAAATAGAAGAACGGGCCAGAGACATGGGCATTACTGTCTTTGCCTATGAAGAATAGAGAATTTAAAAATCATAATGACTAATAAAATTAAAGCGGGCGTCATAGGGATAGGAGCCATAGGTAAGAACCATGCGCGTATATATTCAGAAATTGATTCTGCTGATCTTGTCGCTGTCTTTGACACAGACACTGATGCTGCGAAAGAAATAGTTAATCTTTACGGGGGCGTTCTGGCCGGATCGATTGAGGAGTTTTCTGCTCTGGTCGATGTTGTCTCGGTCNCAACGCCCACGAATACTCACAGATCAATTGGTGAAGCTTTGCTAGAGCAGGGNAAGCATCTGCTGATCGAGAAGCCAATAGCTGACAGCGCTCCTGATGCTCAGGCCCTAGTGAATCTGGCTNCGGAAATGGATTGTGTGCTACAAGTCGGGCACATCGAGCGATTTAATCCCGTTCTCGGNGAAATTGAGGAGAGGTTAAAGGACCCGCGTTTCATTGAAGTGCACAGGCTTTCTCCTTTCCCAAACCGTTCCATGGACATTGGAGTGGTTCTGGATCTGATGATTCATGATTTGGAGATAGTTCTGCATCTTGTGAAGTCTAAAATCCAAAGCATTGATGCTGTGGGTGTACCTGTCCTGACAGGACGCGAGGACATTGCNAATGCCCGTATAAGATTCGAGTCTGGTTGCGTGGCAAATATTACCGCTAGCAGGATTTCCCCTGAGAAAATGCGTAAGTTGCGCGTCTTCGAGGGTGAGAGTTATCTCTCGCTTGATTATCAAGCCCAAGAGGGGCAGTTCTATTGGAAGGACGGTATGGAAATTAAAATGGAGCCTGTCGAAGTGGAGAAGGATGAACCGCTCAAGCGTGAGCTCGAATCCTTTGTCGAATGTGCCTCGATGGGCCGACAGCCTGCCGTTTCCGGTCACGAAGCGACAGCGGCGCTTGAGCTTGCAATCGAAATAACTAATCTCATTGATTCAGGTAACAAGGGTTAGCCCTATGTCTCGAAAGATTTATATTGTAGCAGGTGAGGTGAGCGGGGACAATCATGGATCCGGCCTCATGAGGGCTATCAATGCGCACGATAAGGTTGTGCAATTTTCAGGTCTTGGAGGTTCTGAAATGAAGAAAATTTCTGAATCAGTGAGGGACTGGACAGACGATTCGGCGGTCGTTGGTTTCTGGGAAGTCATTAAGAAGTATAAATTCTTTAAGAAGGTCTTTGAACAAGTACTCAATGAGATTGAGGACGTTGCGCCTGACACTGTCATCTTGGTCGATTATCCTGGGTTTAATCTCAGGTTAGCTGAGGCGATTAGGAAAAGANGGATTGAGACCAAGATTGTTTATTATATTAGTCCGCAGGTATGGGCCTGGAAGCGTGGGCGCGTAGTTAGGATGGCCAAAGTAATAGATTTGATGCTTTGTCTTTTTCCTTTTGAGGTTTCTTTTTTTGAGGGATCCGGGCTCCATGCNCAGTTCGTTGGCCACCCTTTGTCCGAGACTCTGGGACCATTAAGAGGCAAGGCTAAGAGAGACACTGAACTCATTGCTCTTTTGCCAGGTAGCCGAAATAGGGAAGTAGAAAAGATTTTTCCTATTCTCCTTGGAGCGGCAGATCAGATAAGGAAAATAATGCCTGAAATGTGTTTCGCTGCATCGGCAGCTAACCGTGCCTGTGCGCAAAAGATGAAAGAGATGGTTAAGAGTTCAGGGGTTCCCTGCAAGGTNAGTGTCGGAGAATCCCATAAATTAATGTCAGTTGCCTCTTGTGGTGTGGTGGCTTCGGGAACGGCTACTCTCGAAGCCGCTTTTCTGGGACTGCCTTATTGTCTCGTTTATAAAGTTTCAGGTTTCACTTATTACTTAGCTAAGGGCCTGATTTCAGTTGATTTTCTGGGTATGGCCAACTTACTCGCGGGCCGTGAACTGGTCCGTGAGTTTATTCAGTATGATGCTAGTCCTGAAAAAATAGCTTCAGAGATTCTGCGACTCATTGAGTCCAAAGAGGAGCGGGAATTACTTTCAAAGGAATTGGAGGCAATTACTGAACCGTTAGCGGANCCCGGTGCTTATGAGCGGGCCGCAATTGCCACTTTAGGAGTCAATGAGGATGGTGTTGAGAGCGGGTCATGAATGTTAATTGTCCATCATGAAACAGTCCAATGTTATAAAGTTTGCTCTGGTCGCATTGCCTCTTGGGATGTGCTTCTTTGGAGTAATTGCACTGAGCTATACTTTTTTTTCCCCTGCTTCACAGGTCCGTGAAGGTGGTCGCACTTTATTAAACTCCAAGACCATCATTACTGAGGAGAACCTCAAGTCCTGGGTTTNCAGGCAGTCCAATGATATTGGTTCAAGGCCGACCTCAGATCAGAAGAAGACTCGGATCACTGCTAAGTGGATCGAGTCAGAACTCAGTGAGGAGAATATCGGTTATCGCCCCAAAGTAACGTTCCTCGATGGAAAGAATGGCAATTATAGAAACATTGAAGTTGAATTGCCTGGGACTGATAAGGCAGATGAAATTATAATTNTTGTGACTTGTTACNGTTCTGCGGAGAATTGCCCCGGTGCTAATTGTAACGGGACAGGGGTAGCAGCTCTTCTGGCTTCGGCCCGGTACTTTGTTGGTACTGAGAACTCCAGGACCATTCGGTTCGTTGCTTGTGTGGGAAAATTTCAAACGTCTGAAGGAATAGATGGTTCGGGCATTGCTTTTCTTGCGGATTCGTACAAGAAAACAGACGAGCAGATCATAGGATTAATCTATTTGGATTCTCTTGGCTATTATACGGACCAGTTAGAGGNTAAGANGGTNCCTGCTAATTTGAAGNGGGANTATCAGGTTAAAGGCNATTATCTTGCCCTTGTCAGTGAATTGGCATCGAATGAATTTATAGAATATTTTCATTCTGAATTTTCTCAGAGCTACGAAATGCCGGTCCGGGAAATTGTTCTTTCTAGAGATTCATTGGCTGACTCGAGCAAATATTTTGCATCGTTGTCGGGACAGAGTTATCCGGCACTGCAACTGTCGGATAATTCAATTTATCGTTATCCGNATTATNACAGGGGCACCGATACTCCTGATAAAATTGATTATGAGCGACTTTNCGGAGTCGTGAAATCACTGNTNNTTGNCATTGATTCNATNNTCAGTCCCTAACNGTCTCCTCGAACAATGATCCTGAAATTTCCGGGATCCTTTTTTGGTCCGGTACCATAAATGAGCTTGAGTGGCTTTCGTTCCTGATCNGATTCGCGGTAAACATTGATTTCAAAGTGAGTCTTGGGATCCTTGTCTTTCTTTTTGTTCAGTGCGCGNGTTTCAATAAAAATCGGATTAATACCTTTTTTTAGGCCGCCAATAATGAGTCCCTTATGCACGTTATTAATGACCATGTGTTTGGATCTTTCTGCAACATTAACTTTGGTCTCGTAGCCGATTGAAACGATCTCAAGATAACCGACCATTTCAGGTACCGGGCACAATTTTGGTACTGGTGGAACTTTTCCCGGAGGTATGAACTGAGGACTGTCCAGGAAAGCGAAGTTGCCTGATTGGGCAGCTGCGGAAATTTCTTCAGCGGTATTAAGATTCATGAAACGCGATGTGCTGAATTTCCAATCATTTAATTCCTTGATAAACATAAGGAAAAGGAGTCCCTCCGGGGCCTTGACATCTTTCCCGATCCCGAAATCTGCTTTGCCAAAATAAACGAGTTGAGCGGTTCGCCCGTTGACCATTGTCTTGGCCATTTTCATGGAACTGAGATTGGGTGGTTTTACTGGTCCATCAAAGAGTGCTTCGGGCCATTTATTTTTTTGCGAAACAATCATGTTCCGCATTCCTATCTGCCTGAATTTTGCTGTGCTTTGCTGCCACAACGAGAGGTCCTTTTCCGTCATCGCTTTGGACCAGTCATTAAATACCGCATTGAGGGTATCGGTCAGTTCGTTTGTGTTTGGTCTTTGCGCTTTGAGCGCAGGACCCGTCACTAGTATTAAGATAATTGAGATTAGGGACCGGTTCAATGTTAATGGGCGCATAATCAATTAGACTTAGCTGAGGACCTTGGGTACGGATTCGAGAAGTTCTTTTGTGTATTCGTGCTGCGGATTTTCCATTAAAGCTTCAGCTTCTCCAGTCTCAACGATTTTCCCATAATACATAACTGCTATCCGATCTGCTATGTAGCGTACCACACTCAGATCATGAGAGATGAATAGCATGGTCAGTCCGAGATTATTTACCAGATCCTTGAGAAGGTTCAAAATCTGAGACTGAATGGAAACGTCAAGTGCAGAGACCGGTTCGTCAGCAATAATGAGTTTTGGTTCGGGAGCCAGGGCCCGGGCAATGGCAATTCTCTGGCGCTGTCCCCCTGAAAATTCATGAGGGTATTTCCGAACGTACTGTTTATCTAGGCCAACCATTTCCATTAATTTGATAACATTTTGCTTTAACTCTTCTTTATTTAACTGAGGTTTTCTTGTGAGTATGGCTTCGCTCAGAGTTGACCATACTGTCATTCTTGGATTGAGCGAGGCATAAGGATCTTGGAAAATCATTTGAAAATCGAGTCTTCTCGAACGGACTTCACTGCTCTTTAGATTTGTAAGGTTTTGCCCTTCCAGAACAATGCTACCGTGAGTTGGTTCGAGTAACTGCATTATAAGTCTAGATAGTGTGGATTTACCACAACCTGATTCACCAACTAGTCCTAGTATTTTACCCTCCTCAATACTTAAGCTGACTCCATCAACTGCTTTGACTACCTCATTTGATGATGAGAACAGACCACCACTCTTGGTGGTGAAGTGCTTCTTAATGTCAATTAACTCAAGGAAAGGCATTTATTAATGTATGATTAGATTAGGTGAGGCAACCTGGACAGTTTTGGACCCAATGATTTGAAACAATTTCTTTAAATTCTGGAGTCGATTGGGTAAGGCATTCGTCACTGTTTCCGATTTGATTCCTGGGTCTGAATGCACAGCCCTGAATAGGTTCAGCAAGGTTGGGAGGGAGTCCTGAAATTGTGAAAAGCTTTTCACCTTTCAACTGAGTCGCCGGTATCGATTGCAGTAAGGACCTTGTGTATGCATGGAGAGGATTTGAGAAGAGTTCTCTGGAATTTGCTCTTTCTACAATCTTTCCAGCATACATGACATTAACTTCGTCACAGATTTCAGAGATGACGGCTAGATCATGAGTTATAAATATGACAGCTGTACCTAGCTCTTCTTGTCTGGATTTTATGAGCTCAAGTATTTGTTTTTGTACTGTCACATCTAGAGCAGTTGTCGGTTCATCGGCGATGAGAATCTCAGGTTTAGTGATAAGGGCCATAGCTATCATTGCTCTTTGACGCATTCCTCCCGAAAATTCGTGAGGGTACATATTGACTCTTTTTTCAGGCTCAGGTATTCCGACCTCTCTTAGCGCATCGATGGCCTCTTTCTTAGCTCTTTTTTTATCCATGCCCATGTGGATTCGAAGCGGTTCTGTAATTTGTGTGCAGATTCGAAGATAGGGATTTAGGGATGTCATGGGATCCTGAAAAATCATACTGATTCGCTTGCCCCTTATTTTGCATAGATCATTTTCGTGGCACTTTAGCAAATCAGTGTGGTCAAAGATTGCAGACCCTTCCTCAATTTTTCCTGGGGGCATCGGAACCAAACCTAGGAGAGAATAGCAGGTGACGGATTTTCCTGATCCTGATTCACCAACGATCCCTATAGTTTTTCCTTTTTCCACAGGAAAAGAAACTCCATCCACGGCGCGTACAATACCATCACGGGTATGAAAATGTGTCTTTAGGTTTTTGACTTCAAGTAATGGCATGAAATTAATGGTTAGTCCTTTGACGCCCTCACGTCGAGTGCATCCCTGAGTCCGTCGCCTAGAAAATTAAATGCGAATAGAGTTAATGAGAAAAAGAGACCGGGAATGATTAAGAGATAAAGTTGAGTTTCCAAAAAGTCGGCACCTTCTTTGATTAGAATTCCCCATGAGCTGTTAGGTGCTTCGATTCCAACGCCCAAATAGGAAAGAGAGGCCTCAAAAAGTATAAAGCTTGGTATGGTGAGAGTCGCATAAACTATTGCAGGCCCTAACGTGTTAGGAACGATGTGACGAAAGAGTATACGCATCTTTGATAGTCCTAATGATGTTGCTGCCTCAACGAACTCCTGCTCTTTGATAGCCATGACTTGTGTCCTCGTGATACGGGCCAGTGTTAACCATCCAAGGGCTCCAATCGCAAAGAACAGAGGAACAATATTGGCAAATCGTCCCATCCAACTCAATTGTTCCTCCATTGGACCAGCTATGACTACTTTTAGTACAATCACTAATACTAGGAATGGAATCGCATAAAGAGTATCCACTACTCTCATCATAATGGCGTCAGTTCGTCCCCCGGCATAACCTGATATTGCTCCGTAGGTGATGCCGATTAATAATGCTACTCCCGTTGCAATGAATCCGACCAGCATTGAAATTTGTCCTCCGAAAAGAATTCTTGAAAAGAGGTCTCTTCCCAATTGGTCAGTGCCCATTATGTGATCTCCAGAAGGCGGAGCAAAACGGTTCGCGAGATTCTGCTCATTAGGATCATCAATGAATGGCAATTGAGCAACAATGAAACAAATAATGAGCATTAAGCCTATGAAACACATGCTAAGCATGGCTAACTTATTTTTGCGTAGCCTAGCCCAAGCGTCTCTTCCTAAAGAGGAGCCCTTCTCGAGTTCACTTTCTGTTGGTAATGAAATTCTCATCTTAAGTTTTCTCAAGTCTGATCCTTGGATTCAGAGCCGCTGCAATTAGGTCCGCGGCAAGGTTCATAAAGACAATTAATAGGCCGTAGAAAAGAACAACTCCCCTTAAAACAAAAGGGTCTCTTTTTATCGCGGCGTTAACAAAGTGCTGTCCCATGCCGGGGACTTGAAAAATTGTTTCCACGATGAAAGAGCCGCTGATTAATGCAGCGAATGCAGGGCCAATAAAAGCAACGGAGGGTAGAAGTCCGCCTCTCAATGCATGCTTAATGACAACTGTAAAAGTTTTCAGACCCTTTGCCTTTGCTGTTCTTATATAATCCTGATTGAGAATTTCTAGCATTGAACCTCTTGTGAGCCTTGCAAGGTAAGCGGCCGTGCCCAGTCCGAGTGTTATAGATGGTAAAATGATATCCAGAGGATGACCCCATCCGGCAATTTTTAATGCGGGAATTTTTGCGGCCAGAGTCAGCTGAAGCACTGGTC
This sequence comes from Verrucomicrobiales bacterium, assembly GCA_002708885.1. Classification (GTDB taxonomy): domain Bacteria; phylum Verrucomicrobiota; class Verrucomicrobiia; order Verrucomicrobiales; family DEV007; genus EC70. Next base: position 43,142 of record PAPL01000010.1, read on the forward strand.
CGATGATGAAGCTAGGAATGCATATACCAATCATCGCTATGGCCATGCCTCCATAGTCAATGGCGGTATTTTTTCTGGTCGCTGAAAGAATGCCTATGGGAACTCCAATACCTACCGCTATGAAAAGTGCAGATACTCCCAAAATCAGGGAAGCGGGGAATGATTGAAGGATGATGTCCCAGACAGGACGATTTTTTTCTGTTGATACTCCTAATGAGCCCTCAGTGATTAAATTTTTTGGGTAGATGAGGTATTGTTGCCACAGAGGCTTATCAAGGCCCCAAGCCTTTTTCATGTTCTCTCTAACTTCTGGAGAAATGTTTTTTTCATTTGAAGAGAAAGGGTCTCCGGGCATCCATCCGACCAAGAAGAATACAATGGTGTAGAGAGCTAACATCACCAATAGTCCCTGAAGAAGTCTCTGAAGTATGTATTTCAACATTTTCTGGAATTAAATGAGTTGATTAGTCTGCTACGAGATCAAGAAACTTATATGGGTGATTATCAAGAATTAAAGGATCCCACCCTTTGACATGATTATGAATCAGATAATTCCTGGTGTACCAGTAAATGGGAAGGATCGGCCTTTCATCGAGGAATAGTTTTTCGGCTCTTCCAAGTATTTCGTAACGCTCTTTTTGCCCTGCCGTCCTTTCAGCCTCACCGAGCAGTTCCTCGAATTTTTCATTGGACCAATTAGTACGGTTATTACCTCCATCCTTAATCCACATGTCCAAAAAGGTCAGAGGATCCATGTAATCACCAATCCATCCGCCCGCAGCCAAGTCATATTCTTTACTCATCATTGTGTTTAAATAAGATGTCCATTCCATTTGTTGGATACTTATTTCAATGCCGAGATATTTTTTCCACATTGCCTGCAAAGCTTCAGCAAGTCTTTTAGAGGACTCCCTGTCAGTAGTTAAGAAATTAATTTTAGGAAAACCGTTACCTTCAGGGTACCCGGCTTCACCTAAAAGTTTTTTCGCTTTTTCAGGATTAAATTTAATATTTCCTGGAGAATTGTAACCAGCGAAAGGCGGGACGATTCCCGCTGCTGGGGACTGGTTGCCCATTGTCACATAGTCAATGATGTCCTGTTGATTAATTGTGATCGAAAGGGCCTCTCTGATTCTAACGTCTTGAAGGGGGGACTCTTTGACATTGCACCTTATGAAGTAGGTTCCAAAGTAGAATTCATTGCGGGTCATGTCCTTGAAATTCTTTCTAGAATATTCGATTAGGTCAGGTGCGATTGTGTAGGTGATATGCAACTGTTCGTTGTAAAACATTCTGTCCTCAGTGAATGAATTGCTAATTGGCAAAAAACGGATCCCATTCAGGGCCACATTTTTTGTGTCCCAGTAAAGAGGGTTTCTTTGTATCTCTATATGATCATTGAGTTTCCATGACTTTAATGTAAATGCGCCATTGGATTGTATGTTCTGGGGTTTTGTCCAGGGGTTAAATCTGTCTTCTGGTTTTCCATGTTTTTCTATGATGTGTTTTGGTACAGGGAACCATGTGTAATGCTTGGTTATTTCTGGAAGAAATGGGATCGGTGATCTTAGGTTCACTTTCAGTGTGTGTGAATCTGGGGCTGAGACCTTGACAGTTGAAAAGTCTTTGGTCTTTCCTTTGTGAAAGTCTTCTGCCCCGATGATGTAATAAAGCATGAAGGAATATTCTGATCCCAGTTCGGGCGTTAGTATTCTTTTAAATGAAAAGAGAAAGTCTTCAGCAGTTAGTGGAACCCCGTCAGACCATTTTGCGTTCTTTCTCAAATTAAAGATCCACTCTATCGGGTTCTTGGGATCGGTCGGCCCCCAAGATTCTGCAACGCCGGGCAGGGCAATCCCGTCTTTTGAGGGATGTTCAATGACCAGACCTTCAAAGAGGCCCCTAATAATATTATTTTCAAGGACACCGCTCACAATATGAGGGTCCAGTCCTCTCGGTTCAGCGGTATTGCCCATCAGTAGGACCTTTTGTTTCGTGGCACGGTTAACCGGCGAGTCTTGTGAGCAACTCACTACGAATAGAGCAGTTATTGTAAGGATTAGGGCCGGTACGAATTGCATGTTAAAGTAATTTGAACTGACTTTTGCCGGACGTCACGCCCTTTTCTTGTTCTAGTTATTAAATAAAAATTGTTGATCACTCAGGCCCGACCGATAGGATCATGGTTTTAAGGCATTGATGAGAGAATACTTTATCAGACGTTTCCTGCTCATTCCTCCAACTTTGTTGGGAGTAACTCTAATTGTTTTTGCAATTACCAGGCTCGTACCAGGCGGTCCAATTGAGCATTTTCTGGAAGAGGCCCAGAAAGCTTCTGAGGGTGCGAGTTCGTCCGGTGGGCAAATGGCAGGCGGAATGAATGAGGAGCAGATCGAGAAGTTGGAAGAAGAGTATGGTTATGATAAACCCATTCACATCTCATACCTGCAGTGGTTAGGAGTTCTTCCGAGGGAACGATTCATTAGTAAAGCTGATTTCAGGGCAGTCGGAGGCGATAAGATTGGGACCGGCGATTTAATCAAGGATACTGATAATGAGGTTTTACTCGTTCTTAAAAATGATGGGCGCCAGGTCAAGGTCACGCGCGAAGAGAAAAAAGTGACAAGTGCTGTTTTTGTATCCTCTAACATGACATTGTCGGAGAGTAATGATTTGGAAGGGTGGCAGTTCCGTATTGAAACTAAGGAAGATCGACAGGCTCGTTGGGTAGAGCGTAACAAGGAGCCTGTTTTCATCTCTTTTCTGCGTTGGTTAAAAGTCTTGCCAGAAGGACAGGCCATCACAAAAGATATGGCTCCACAAAATTATGATGACCGGGTAGTTGGATATAAAAGAACGTATGCTGGAATTTTGCAAGGCAAGCTCGGTGTCTCGACTGAATTTGGAGAC
>PAPL01000011.1 GCA_002708885.1 Verrucomicrobiales bacterium
GATCAGATTTCGGTGAAGGTTCAGATCCGTCGAGTGTGTAGCGGATTGTTCCTGGATTTGCCGCAGTAAACCTGACAAGTGTCGTTTTGCGGAAATGATCCTCGTCCGTGGAAAGGGTTAAACTTTTCAAGAAATTGGAGTTATCTGCCACTGCACCGCCGAGTAATTGATCGGCTTTCCGTTGCAGTTCGCGATCGCCTTCCTCCATCAGTCCTAGTGCGGCCATGCGGCGGAGTCCTGGGCGCCCGTCATTTAGTAATGCCCGGCGCTTTTTCTCAGGTAATTGACGGCGCATGACCTGCCAGTTGGTATAATAAGCTACCCGGTCAGTCTCGTAGGCAATGGCATCAAGGATCGCAGTACTGTTGTTGCCCCAGCCGATGCGGTCGAGCGATCCCATCGCCGCTAGCCTGATTCGCGGTTCCTGGTCAGTAAGCAGTTTGATGAGGAGAGGGACTGAGGCGTCCGCACCGTTTTCACCGAGGATTCTTGCGGCTTGGATGCGGATGTTAACTCTGTATTCTGAAGGAGGGACGCGGGTAGCTTTCTCAGTGACTTGCCATTGATCACTGGCAAATTTTTCTATGTCCCTGTAGCCCTTGCCGCGGGCCTTGTCGATGTGGCCGATTGCCCAGATGGCCCAGGTCGCCTGAGTTTCACTGAGTTGTCCTGACCAGATTCTATTCAAGAGTTCATTGCGCAATGCACCGCCACGACGGACAAGTTCGTCCTGCGCGTGTACTCGCCAGACGTGGACATTGGATCCGAGGTCCTCGATTAAATTTTCAAGACTCCAAGTCTCTATATTTTTTTTCCTTTTCGTAGCGTTCCAGGTTGAGCGAGGAATCAGTGGTGACTCTTTATGAATCAGACGGAAGACCCTTCCCTGATATTTTGCGTTCTCTTCGGGTGTCCATTTGTCTTTAGGGACATATTCCGTTCCGTAGACTGATCCCCAACCTGCGATGTAAAGAGCACCATCAGGTCCGATCTCTATGTCCGTTGGTCTGAAAAGAGAACGTCCCTTGGCTCCCTTATAGCCTAGGTCGCCTCCAAGAGTAGCACCTCCATCGACGATCTTTCTCTTGGTCTCTGCCGGGACTTGTAAAGAACCGATCCATTTCGGTTCATACAGAAAGATACAGTTATTGGTCCAATCAGCAATCAGATAGCGGTTGCGGTATTTCTCAGGGAAGTGGTACGAACTGTAGAAAGCGACTCCTGTTCCGGAACCGCTTACGCTTGGGAAAAGATCAGAGGAAGGTGCAATTGCAATGTGTTTTCCCATCCAGTCGAATTTCCAAGGGTGGCGCATTGAATAATGACCGTGTCGAATCGGCATGAAAATCCGCTCGCCGGGCCTGCCAGGATCATTGTCAGTAGCGAGCCAGTTGAAGCCGCTGTCCATGCACATGTCCCAGGGATTGCGCATTCCACGGGCGAAAAGTTCTAGGTCATGTCCACCGGGACGGCAACGGAAAATACCACCCTCCTTTTCATCCTTGTTCAATGGATGATAACTTTTCGGGTAGTTGTCTTTTGTATAGACTTTTGTCAGAGGATATTGTGTCTTATCGTCCGATTTAATACCCTGCAAGTCACGGATCGGTTTTGGCGCATTTGGCTTTACCCAGGTGTTACCCATGGTGAAATAAAGCCAGCCATCGGGTCCCCAGTTGAGTCCGTGCAGACTGTGGCGCAAATTGTTGAGTCCTGTGTAGATGATCTGGTACTCGTCGGCAACATCATCCCCGTTGGTATCACGGAGTACGGTTAGCTCGGGAGCATTGGCAACCCAAAGCTCATTTCCTTTCCATGCCATTGCCTGCACGCAGTTGAGTCCTTCAGCAAAAGTTTTCACTGTCTCAGCGACACCGTCCTGATTCTCATCAATTAGGATCTTAATATAATCAGTTGGTGAGTCCTCTTTCGGTTGCCTATATTGAGGGCCTGCTCCCACGTAAAGCCGCCCCTTTTTATCAAAGCAGAGCGAAGAAGGATTGATGATATGAGGCTCTTTTACAAAGAAGTTGATTTTGAAACCTTCTTCCACTTTTGGTAAAGCATCTTTGTCGACCTCAGCATAAATGTTATGCAGGTGCAAAGTTACTAATAAAAATGCAAATATAGTGATTCTGACCATGTTCCAGTGAATGTGTATCAAATAATGTAACGGTTAGGAAATTTTGCTGTGAGCTTCTTTTATTACTATACGTAATAAATGTCCGAATCATCAATGTCCGGAATTCCTATTACAAGGACTCTCATTTTTCCATTAGCTCCATGAACGACGCCCGGAGGAATATGAATGATAGTTCCCTTCTTCACATTCTCCTCTTTCCCATCCAGACTAACGGTCCCTTGTCCTTCCAGTACATAATAGAGTTCAGTGGATTTTTTATGATAATGGGGCCTGGCGCCATCAATGTCCACTGCGTGTGCCCAAGCTGCAATGCCTTCATCGTTATGGCTCAGTAATCTGTACCTGTGTCCGCAAGCGCTCGGTTCTTTTTCAGATTCGTCCTCGTTTCTGACAATGAGATTAAGATTTGGGATTTTCTGATCTTTTTTGTCAATACTCATGATTGCACAGTTCTCTTCAGTATTGGAGACCCGACATTTCAGTTGCCCATTAAATTAGGCAAGGATCTCACCGATCAGATTTCCGTGAACGTTAGTCAATCGCCGTTCGATACCGTTATGATAGAAGGTTAACCTTTCGTGGTTCATGCCAAGCAAATGCATGACTGTGGCATGGAAATCGTGCCAGGTCACAGGGTCTTCCGCAGTCTTCCATCCAATCTCATCAGTTACTCCATGACTGATTCCAGGTTTGAGTCCGGCCCCCGCCATCCATATTGAAAAGCCACCCTTGTTGTGATCTCTTCCGGGGCCAACTTTGCCTTTATCTGACTGTGCGAAAGGGGTCCTTCCGAACTCGGTCGTGAAAAGAACGAGTGTTTCATCAAGCATTCCCCGGCGATCCAAATCTGCTAGCAGTGCCCCAATTGGTTTGTCAATTCTCGCAGCTTCCTGACCATGATTTTCTTTGACGTTTTCATGAGCGTCCCAGCTCGCTCTTGGGTTTCCTCCTATTGGTCCCCCTGAAAAGATTTGTACAAACCGGACACCCTGCTCTAGGAGCCTTCGGCCAAGTAGGCATCTTTTTCCACAGTCGTCCGTCGGTTCCTTTCCGATCCCATACATTTCTTTGGTTTGTTCAGTCTCACCGCTAAGGTCCGTTACCTCCGGCACGGAAAGTTGCATCCTTGCGGCCAGTTCATAGCTACGAATTCTGGCCTCAAGGAGGTCATCGATTTGGGTTTTTTCCTGATGTTTATTGTTGAGGTGATTTAGTAATTGCCGTGATTCAAGTTCCTCATTTTCAGAAATTTTTCTGGCGGGGAAAAGGTCCCTGATTGGGTTTTCCCCTTTTCCGAACCGGACTCCCTGGAATTGAGCGGGGAGAAATCCATTGGACCAGTTAGAGGCGCCCCCGTTAGGATCTCCTCGTCCATCAGGCAACACGACATAGGACGGGAGCGATTCAGACTCCGCGCCTAGGCCATAGGAGACCCAGCTACCAACTGAAGGGTAACCATTAAATTCGAAACCACTGTTTTCAAAGAATAGGGCAGGAGTGTGATTCGCAGACTGAGAGACCATCGAGCGAATGACGGTTATTTTATCTGCTTGTTCTGCAATGTGTGGAAACATTTCAGATACCATTAGACCGCTCTTTCCTCTTGCTTTGAATTCCCAATCGGCCCCTCGCAATGGCCCTACTCGTCCAAAAAATATGTCCGGTTTTTCAGACAGTTGTGCTTCTTTACCGTGATTTTTTGTTAAATTGGGCTTCGGATCAAATGAATCGATGTGGCTCATACCTCCTACCAAACAGATATGGATGACCTTTTTTGCCCTGGCCGGATAATGAGTTAGTAGGGAGTTTCCAGATGCTTGAGCCTGATCCTTTAGGAGAAGATTAGTGAAAGCAGTGGCTCCAGTTCCCTGAATGCCCCAGTTAAGAAAATCGCGTCGGTTAGGATTCATTTTTAATCTATTACTACAAATTCGTTACTATTGAAAAGGACACGGCAAAGTGCCTGCAGGCCGTGATCCTTTGAAAGTTTAAGGCCGAGCCTGATCTCCTCTTGATCAGGTCTTCTGCCATATGCCAATTCATAAGCTCTAATGACTTGCTCATTTGTCTTATTTCGATTCTCTTCTTTCAGCCTTTTGGCGAAACCTTCCGCCATCCTAAGCACGAACGCGTTATTTAATAATGCAAGTGCCTGAATCGGGGTGGTAGTGATGGATCTACTCGGTGCAGTAGTCGATGGGTCCGGGCAATCAAAAGCATCAAGGATGGCACTTCTCTGGCCGCGGGGGCTGAACCGGTACACGGTCCTTCTGTTCAGTGAGTCATCTTCTTTATCAAATGGTGTGTAATAGGTAGTTCCATTCAGTGACCTGAAAGTAACGTCCCGGAACCCGGGACCTCCCATTGCAGTGTTCAATTTTCCTGAGACTGTTAGCATTGAATCTCTTAGGCTTTCAGCGTCTATTCTTGTTGGTGATTTGCGCCAGATGAACCGATTATCAGAATCTTTCTCTAATGATTTTGGATTAGGCATCGAGGATTGACGGTAAGCCTTTGAGTTGACGATCAAACGGTGCAGATGTTTGAGACTGTAACCATTTGTTTTGAGTTCGGTTGCCAGCCAGTCCAGTAGGTCCGGATGACTGGGCATCCCGCCGTTAAAACCAAGATCATTTGGAGTCTTTACCAGACCAGTTCCAAAGTGATGATGCCATACCCTGTTCGCAATGACTCTTGTGAACAGTGGATTACTAGAATGAGTAATCCACTCAGCTAATTTCTTACGACGGTCTGAATCCGCAGCGTCAGCGGGGAGGTCAAAATTTGCATTAGGACCAGTCACAGCTTTCACTGAACCTGGATTCACTTTTTCTTTGGGTTGAAGTGCATGACCCCTATTCAATACGTATGTTGTTCCGGGTCTGGACCTTGCTGCGACAGAATAGATTTTGGTTTTTCTTTGTGACCGGAAATGATTTGCCTTTTCATTCAACTCTTTGATCCTGGACTTGATAGAATTTCTTTTGGTGCTCTCGCTATCAGTTATCACGGCAAGAATGTCTTCATCTGATACGAAATTTGTTTCGGTGCCCGCTGAAGCCGCGATTTCTCCGGGATTGAGCGCCCTATCGTAGAGTTGCGCACGTAATATTTTTCCAGATAGCATTCGCTTCCCATCAGCATCTTTACCGTGTCTCATACCAAATATGATTTCAGATTTCCCCTTTTCGTATTTAATGATTCCTGTCCTGTAAGTCTCTCCGTAAGGCTGGCCTCCTCTGTATCTGGTAATTGTACCGTCACTTTTATAAGTGATAGCCACGTGAATGGGCTCCTTGTCTGCGGTCGTTTCTTCAGGACCTTCATGAACTTCACTGCGTTTGAATGTATCGCTACCGGACATCCAAGCTTTGGGTGTTCTTTCAGCATAGACGATCGAATCAAAGGTATTACCGTCAGTCGTTTGTAAGCCCATGACGCCGCCTCCTCTTTGATCTAGGCCATTTAGCCGGACCCACGCTTCAAGCGTTTTTTCGTGTATGTCCCGATCCATTGGCGTGGTGCTTACAAATGCACTTTTACCATCAAGTACTAGTGCTCCATTCTCTATCCTGGCATTTCCTGACGCCTTGCCATGCATTGATCCGATCGAATCATTTAAGTTTTGATCAAATTCCCACTTCGCTATGGGCGCTGGTCCCTGAGTCTTCTTTTTGGCAGGGCCCTGCGCACGATTCTTCAGTACTCTTTCTTTTACCGCTTTTTCTATTTTGCCGAGTCCGATTTGCAATTCATTAATTTCTTTTTCGATTTCATTGACCTGTTCGACAAATTCACTGTCTTGAACGTCCCTTTCTCCATGGAACACCCCGCCCAGCGCTGATGTTAACTGATAGTATTCTTTTTGTGATATGGGGTCGTATTTATGGTCATGGCATCTTGCACAGTTCACAGTGAGTCCAAAAAATGTTTGCCCAACGGTACCGGCAATTTCTTCAAGTTCATCTTGCCGGGCCGTTTTTTTCATGAACTCGCTTCCACCGACAACGGTATTGTGCAGGCCCGCTGCCAGGAACGCCACGGCAGCGGTTCCATCTTTCCCTGGCTTTAAAATATCACCTGCTATTTGCATCTTAACGAACTCGTCGTAGGGCATATCATCATTCAGAGCTTTGATGACCCAGTCGCGGAAAGGCCAAAGGTTATTCCTTGGATTGTTTCTTTCAAAGCCATCACTTTCTCCAAATCGGGCGATGTCCAGCCAGTGCCGGCCCCAGCGTTCACCATAGTGTTTTGATTTCAGAAGTGTATCTACTATCTTTTTGTATGATTCATCTGACGGATTCTTTTCGAATTTAGCAATTTCCTCAGGTGACGGAGGGAGGCCTATCAAATCAAAATAGAGACGTCTGATTTGTGTCCTAGGACTTGCCGGTTCAGACGAGGTTAGTTTTTTTTCAATGAGTTTTTTTTGTATGAAAGCATCTACTTCATTTGCGGCTAATTTACGGTTCTCCAATTCTGGTGGTGTAATTTTTTTTATTGGCTGTAATGACCACCAATCCGGGCCGGCCTTCTTTTCTTCCCCGGTTAAAGTGAGAGTAAGAATTGAAAACAAAAATATGGCCAGTTTCATAGGATGAGAGGATAGTTTCCTCAATTCATAAATGCTTTGGTAATCTGACATGGGAAATGAAGATTACTATGACTATGGAATCATGGATTGGCTAGCTATTATAGATATAAAACGCCAATACTTTTGCTCTCAAATTACATTTTAATATGAGAGTTATCTAAGTTCAGCGGTCTGTTTAATAGGATCTATTGAGCTATGACTTTAAAGAATATTTTACGAGCCTCTTTACCTTCCGGATGTTCGAAACTATATGAAGTAGTTTCGCCTTCTGATTCTATACTATCATCAATATCTGCTTCCCAGTCAGAGAGATCCAGTGAGTAGTACAAGGAATAAGTCTTATTCGGTTTCGAATTCCATTCCAGAGTGAAATTACCGTCATCATTATTGTAAGAAATGTTAGTGAATTCAAGCGCTGTACCGCCTCCAGGACCAGAAAGATACAGGTCCATGATTTCGTCAGCATTTCCCGCAGCCCCATAAATCTGAGCCTCGTGGATCAGTGCGTCAAGTGCTCCAGGTCCTCCGGGCATACGGTTACCGTGCCGTTTTCCAAAGATAATTTCGGCGTCTCCGGTGGGCCACGTTCTCAAGTTACCTGCATTGTAGGATCCAATTTCCTCACCATTTCGGTAACCGGCTACTTTTACCTGTCCACCACCAATGTCTTCGTAAGTAATTGCCATCATGACTTCCTCGCCGGTGACCGTTTCCTCGCCCCCAGGATTAAAGTCTTGAGTCCTTCGGAAATGACTGCTGCCGTTCATCCAGCGATTGGGTTGGCGTTCTGCGAAGATGATCCCATCGAACTGATCCGCTGTCACTTTATCAAGAGTAATGACTGAACCGGCTTTTGTGAGTTCTGATAGGCTCTCCATAGTGAACCATGATACGAGAGTCTTATTGGTGATTTCGGGTCCCTGATATTCTCCTGATGTCCATGCCCATCCGGAGGCAGTCGTTCCGGATCCATTCACATCTAGCGAACCATCAGCAATTTGTGCATCCCCTTCGAGTTTCAGGTCAGGAAAATTACCCATTAGATCTGTAAGTTCTTCCCCATCCTCAAAGGTCCAGTGACCGATTACTGCTTCACTGAATGGTGGTGGCGGCGGGTCGTCCGGGTCATTAGGATCACTGAATGGATTAGTTATTTCATCTCCATCCAAGATGCCGTCACCATCTGAGTCGGCTTTTTTTGGCAAAGTGCCGGTGTCATCAGTACTGACAAACTTTCCGGTTCCCGTTTCGACGCCGTCCAGGAGTCCGTCCTCGTCCGTGTCCGCCTTGTCCGGCTTGGTCTTGGATTCAAATTCCTCTAAGTTACTTAGTCCGTCCTCATCAGGATCGGCTTCAGGATCATCTACCCCGTACTTATCCTCCCAATAGTCAGGCAGTCCATCATTATCATCATCATCCATAGTGGCACCGATGGGGCTGACTCCTTCCGCAAGGGCTAGGATAGAACCTTCCGGGAGAGCTTCCCGCCAGATTGCCACATCATCCAGCTCTCCATTGAATTGTGATTCTCCATTATTTCTGGCTCCCAGAACAAGTGTTCCTCCGCCATTTGGGGCACGCTGTCCCTGCGGCCCACCGTCCAGCTCTCCATTCAAGTAAATCGTTGCCGTATCACTTTCCCCGTCATATACCCAAGCTGCATGGACCCATTCGTCTCTAGCCAGAACGGTATTAGCGTTCCAATCCGCGCCCCAGTGCGCGCTGTGCAGGCGCCCACCATTGCGGATACCGTTATGTATGCCCTGATTTGTTTGTCCCCAGATAAAGCCCTGCCCTCCCGCGGATCCGATCGGTTTGAGCCAGCAAGCAAATGTATAGCTTCCGTCCCCAAAGTCCCTAATCATGGAGTTCATGTCGAGGCCTGGAAAATCAATGTGCCCTCCGTTGAAACTGGCTCCGGTCTCCGGCGTTGACCCTCCCGGGGCCCCATCAACGTCGATACTAACCTGACCGTCAATTTCTCCGTCCAGAGCATTTTCGCTCAGATCAGCAGCATCTTCTTCGAAGCCCAAATAAAGAAATGGCTGAGGCAATGCGCCCTTACTGTTTTCATCGTTCGGATCTGTTCCGCCGACAATTTCACCACCATCAGCATAACCGTCCCCGTCCGTATCCGCATTATTTGGATCAGTTCCTGTATTATTTTTATCGACCAACTCACCGGTCCCGGTTTCAACGCCATCTAGGAGTCCGTCCTTATCTGTGTCGGCATTTTTCGGATCAGTTCCTGTATTTGTAGCACTGACGAAGGTTCCAGTATTGGTTTCGACTCCGTCTTTCAAACCATCTTCATCAGTGTCTGCTTTTTTGGGGTCAGTTCTATTTTCAAGTTCATCCGCATTAGTGAGTCCGTCCTCGTCCGGATCCCCTTCAGGGCCGTTATTTTTATCGATCGAACCATTGTCTTCAGTGTCCAGTCCGAACTTGTCCTCCCAGTAATCAGGTAAGCCATCCTCGTCCTCATCGACATTGCCTCTTCCGCCCGGACTCACACCGTTGGCCAAAGCTTCGATTTGGTCATCAGACAATACTTCCTGCCATATGGCCAAATCATCGATGCTTCCAATGTAGCTTTCTCCTCCTCCGTTCCGGGCTCCAATGATGAGGGGTCCGCCGCCGTTAGGACCTTGCTGATTAGTCAATTCTGAGTCGAATACGCCATTCACATAAATTGCTCCCCGGTTATTATCCGCATCGTATGTGAAAGTCGTGTGTGCCCATTCGTCCGGGTTTAATCTTTGTTGGCCCCTGAAGTCTGATCCCCAGTGAGCGTGGTAAAGATTTCCGCCTCTGAATCCATGATGGATTCCTTGACTGCCTTGACCAAAGTAAAAACGGTCACCATTAAAAGATGCCTGATCTGGCTTGATCCAGCAAGCCATGGTGTAGCTGGCTTCAATTCCTTGGTCACGGTTGCCAAATTCGGTTGGCACGTCAACGGTGGGGACCGAAAGGTTTCCACCGCTGAACTGTCCTGCGCCTGAAGGAGTTGAACCAGACGGAGCACCAGAAACGCCTAACGTGACGTTCCCGTTGACATTACCTTCGTGCTCGTTGCCACTGGAATCGGCAACTGTTGGCGCACCTGCTTCGTCCTCAAAATCATAGTAGAGGAATGGCTCCGGCAATTGTGCACTTGCATTCATGCTTAGCTTTATAAGTAAGGAGGAGCAAAAAATTATTAGAGTGATGTTGGTTCTTGCTTTCATTGGTCTTTATTGTGTTTCTATCTGAAAGATATTTTCAGATGTTTCGCGTGTCGCATGTCTTAACACAGTGACTCGACCTTTATGCAGTGCACACCAAAAAATCCTCACAGAGTCACTAAATTCAGATATAAATCAATTTGCATGTCAATACTGAAAATTTTAAATATAGATTTTTCATACNAAACCCTTTATTTNCATCACTTTTTCAAGAAATTTCCTATTTTNCGAACGAGATTCAGGTCACAAATTCTCAGTCGGTATTTAATACTTTTAGGCGAACGAACTGATGGTTGNCATGCACTANCGGCACACTGTTGCGTACAGTGATAACTTCTATGCCATCATTTTGCCAAAACNGCGAGACAACGATTGTGCGGTCNGACCAGACCCGAAGATCTTCGGAGATTTCTGCTACGATCTCTATATCTTCGGCNCTTGTGTTCTGTTGGTATTGTAGAGTCAGATAATTGTTCATTTGCTCGCCCACCTCGATTGTCTCGACGCTGGTGATTGGAGCATAATCGTTGCCGAATGCGTAAGCCATCATGTTAGTGATGCCGTTTCCATCAGGATCGCCGTTAGGATCTGCAAGTCCGTTGGTCGCCAGCCAAGATGTGAGTGACGTGCGATCGTCAGTGCCGGGTGACCCGGCGTTAGAACGCCAATTGGCGGCATCCGAANGATCAGGATTTGATTCCGGTTTGCGAAGGATGAGAGTGTTGCCATTGCCGTCGGCAGAACGCGGCCAAGGTTTTCGATCGTTGTAAGTGAAGCGAACGATGTCATCACCCCCGGCATCAATGATAACGATCTCTTCCCCGTCATCGGAAAGTTGAAGCCCGTATTCACCGGCGATGGTGGCCGGATCGGTGTCGGGATAACGAAACAGAAATGCCTCTCGATTCTTGACGAGGAGAATTCGTTTTCCGGGTTCAATATGGCGGATTGCGGATTTCCGGTTGAAGTCGAACACGATGCCGCCAATGAACATGACATCAGCGAGATCGACAGTACGTGATCCAGTGTTTAGCAATTCGATAAATTCAAAATCTTTGCGCCTGNCGTAATCCTCAGCTTCTTCGTTGGTGTCCGGTGATNGTGGACGATAATCAAATTCCGAAATGACTAGGTTCCCTGCTTTCGCTGGCAAAGAATTGACGAGGAAAGTNCCATCAACGAGTGCACTCCATTGCTCATCTTTCAGGGCACGGGCCTTTAGTTGCCCGGTGCTTTTCAGAGTCAATGCCCCGTCGTATCTCATTGCCGTTGGCGAAGCAACGTTACCGATTGCTCCGCCCGTAATTTCCTTGCCCACGAGCTTGGGCCAGAGTAGAAAATCACTATTGGCTCTGCCTTTGTTTAAGCCGTGGATAGCAAGTATATTCTTCCCGGGCCGCAGTAGTCCCACGTGNTGATTTACCGGAAAAGTTTCAAAATTGATTGCAAGAGCATCGTCGTGGGATGCCGACGCATCATCGTTCCATAAACTTGCCGAATTTGGAGGACCGATTGNGCGATCTCGCGCGATCTCGGTACCATTCAGATAGGCGACGAATCCGTCGTCGTAGCGAATAAGGAGTGAGAGTGANTCAATNNCAGATGGNTCCGGCAGGTCAAATTCGACTCGCATGTAGATTGTTTCGGTCAGCATGTTGTCTATATGCCTAGAGAAATCGAAGTTTGGGTCGATGAGTAATTTGTAGGTTGCTCCCCGATCGTATCCGGCTCCCTTGGTTCCTAATGGCCATTCTGAGTCATCATAGTTTGGTTCGAACCATGTTAGATTGTCCTCTTCATCTGTCGGCATGATTGCCCTCTTGGATGCAAATTCGTGGATCAAAGTATGGTCCTTGAATTCAACTTTTGATCCTGGGACTCGCGGGTCGGTGCCGTCAGTCGTGTAGTAAATTGTGTTTCTCGTGGGAGTCATCGTCAGGGATGCGTTCACAGGCACTGGCCCGCCATGTTGAGGAGCACCGTTAATCAGGAATGTTGGGGCCTCTAAGTTTGGGTAGAGTTTGTCTGTCTGGAACTGTTTAATAATGACAGGATGTCGACCAGGCATCCAGTTGTTCACAATACGGTTACGTTCACTTACCCAGTTGCCGTCACGGGTGTAGGGAGGTTCTTTTTTTGAGTCACCCCAGCGTGCGGATTCGGCGACCATCGCTTCANTGATCTGTTCACTGCGGGCGAGATAGTTGCTCTTTTGTGTTTCCGGAGTAAAAGCACCACCATTAAAAAAGTATTTATGGACTCGGTCTCCGAAGCGCAGCTGATATTCGGGGCTACTTCGTAGTCTCTTGTGCAGTCCGGCCGGGTTCTCTGTGCCGCCACGTTCACTCATGTCAGTGTGAATGTTTTCGAAAATGAACTCGGAATCCCAGCGGAAAAATCTGAAACGACCANCTTCATGGCGACGACGAATGGCATAGAAATTTTTTGGTAATTCGGCTGGAGGGTAGATCCCGGTCGGGCCGTCTCGGTCACCTGTGTAGAGGATACCAATCATGTAATCTATGAGTTGGTCAACATCGACATAATCGAGTACTGCCTGATATTTGCTTATATCGCGCATGTCTTGATTTGCCAGTGTAAACATTTTGCTCCACGCGTCGCGGTTGCCGGCAATCATGAGTGCCTGTGAGGAACCGCCGGAGCGCAAGCCCTTGAAGCCGTCGTATTCTTCTTTCGGGCCNCCCCAGTGTTCGGCAGCGAACGAGTCATCGGGTCTTTCGTGAAAGTTATAGAGCCCCCAATACCGCCCATTCAGATAAAGGTGGATGTGATTCCCCTCGGCGACAGATTGGGTTGGGTCATAGCCTTGTATGTCGCGTGCATACTGGTTTCGCATCATTTGCGTCGAGGCTTGGCCTGTTGCCCAGCCCTGATTATGACCGGTTCGGATCGTGATCGTGTCGTATTCGTCAACGGGAGATGCAGGGAAGATCGGGAACTCTAGTTTCGCTTTACCGTATTTCTCTTTGAATTTCAGGCGGAACGAATGTTTCGGGTTGTGATTCAGGCGGCTGTAGTTGCCGTTAATAGCGATCCCACAATCGATCTGAAACCCATTTCCGACACGGAAGGGTCCGTCGTAATCCTGATGATAAAAATACTCTGNCGAGCAGCGCTTTTCCCATCTTGGATTATCCGCTGCTCGTTGTGTTGCATNNGTATAAATTCCCTCGGTGGTCCCGAACAGGTCATTAGGATCCATCACGATTGAGAGAGTGGGAATAGCTGCGAGNCCCTGCGCAACGGTGAATGTNCCCGGGTTNTTCACTACATTGGGATCCATTTCGGAATCCCAGTAGTTGCCACGAATGTTTGGCTGGGTCAGAATGTCGTCGATGAAAATGTAGGTCTGGGTGTCGANGTTGGTTGGACGGAATCCGGATCCGAATGCCGCGGCCTGNAGGATTGTTGTTTTGTCGATTGTTAAAGGTTCGGTATAGACTGTGCCGTGTTCTTCCGTGGGCAGGGTGCCGTCGGTCGTGTATCGGATTTCGACANTGGGTGTTTCGGTGGTGATNTCCAACTGGAAAGGCTNATTGAAGAAGCCGCGATTGACGCTGAATTTGGTGTCGGTGATATAANCAGGAATTGCGGAGACATTAGGAGCTCCGGGAGTGGGCTGGTCAAAATAGCCGGTGATGAGATCCTCTGATAGTTCCTGTAATCGAACCTCAAGCTCAGGTAGGATCAGGAAGTCAGAACCCTTGTGGCTTTGGTTCATACCACAGATCGCGAGGATATTTTTACCTGTGACGAGGTGCCCTGAGAAAGCGATCCTAAATGACTTGAATGGATCGTCGTCATTAAATTCTTCGGATCCGGTCGCTAGCGAATCAAACTTAATTGTCGTTGGCGCATTCTGCTGTGCGACTAATTTGCCGTTCAGGTAGGCGGCGAATCCGTCGTCGTATTTCATACGTAGATTCATTTCGAAAACCTCAGCGATGTCATCGATGTGGAAAGGCAGGCGCAAGTATAGTGTTCCGTGAGATCTCCGCATTGGATCTGTCATATCACCTCCTTCACCAATCGGTTGTCCCGCATAACCGAAACCGAAGGCAGTTTTACCGACATTCCAATCAGCATCATTATATTTTGGTAAACGCCAATCACCGCCAATCACTTCGCCGCTTTTTGGCACGATGTAACTGGCCTCATGACCTGTAGTGATTGGTGTCTCGGTGCTGATCTTTCCACTGCTGATTCCGGTTCCGTATGACACGTCAGTGAACTGCTTTGGAAAGTTCGGAGCGAACTCATTGATGATCGTAACACCGTCAGGCGCGACCAAAGCGAGATACTCTCCTCCTTCGCCGGAGAGTTTGAAATTCGTGTGCAACTCGGCACTGGCCACTTGACGGTCTTTGCCGGATGCGAACACGACGAGGTAACCGCCAGGACTCAGGTTCATTGAAGGCAGTCTCCATTTAGTGAGATTGCTATCATTATCCGTGAGATAGTAACCTCCAAGACCAATCGTTGCACTGGTCGGGTTGTGCAATTCTATCCAATCATTAAACTCGCCGTCTATGTCGGCGAGCACGGAGTCATTGATGGAAAGGAATTCAGTGATTGTCGGGTTTGCTGGCAACAGGTTGCACAGGAACAGATTAATCACTAGAGCTACTAGGACTGTCAAACAGCTCACCCGTTCGTGACTTTTATACATGAGTAATGAAAGAGTATGTCAGGTATATCTTAGAATAGTTCTATAGGGATCGGCACGATCTTTAAGTCTGCTCCTCCGAGAGGATTCCCTTCAGTTTCCTCGATACTTTCGACAATATCGTTTTTAAATTTTACAGAGAGCTTACCAGTTTCCATTTTAACGTAATATTTCTGACGGAAGAGGTTCCCCTGAGAATCGCGTCTGAACCGATACTGAGCAACGCGCTCATACGTAGAGTATTCGTAAGTGTCTAATCGCCCGCCACGATCAAGTTTAGAGTTTTTTCGAGAAGGTTTTCCCATAGAAGCAACGACTTCGTCAGTATTCATTCCAAGAGCGATTTGCTTATTCTTGATCAATTCATCGACTATTTTTTTTCTTTCGTAGAGTGTACGTAGCTTATCAGAAAAATTTTTGTCTAGCCCTTGCAATGCACTTGGTAATATCCATCCTTTGACTTGTCCGTGCAGAGCCATTCCTCTGATCAGATATTGCTTATCCGTTATTGCAATGAGGGTGACTTTTTTACCCCTTCGCAGTTGGCCAATGGCTCTCTTTCGCTGAGAACTGACGTAAATCGGTTCCTGTTTAATTGCAAGAAGCTCAACTTTTTCTTCGCTGAAATCTTCCAGGTAAATGGCTCCTGGTTCTCGCTTCAGGTTACTTTTATTTCTGGAAGGAATTGATTCAGAAATTGTTGGCCATAAGTATGTGCCTAGCAATAATATGATCAGTTGCGTGCTTGCTCGTGATCGATAATGCCTCATGGTTTATTAATTGTAGCGTTTTATCCTATAAAAGGCAATGCAGGTTAAAGAAGACGAGATAAAGTGTAAGGAATCACTTATATAATCATTATTTTACTTATAAATGCCGGAAAAATTTTTATCATCTAAGCTATTTGAAAATGCGATTCGTTTAATTCCTGGCGGAGTTAATTCTCCTGTCAGGGCCTTTAGAAACGTAGATGGCGATCCGTTCTTTGTACTTGCTGCCAAAGGGTCCAGGTTATGGGACGTTGATGATAATGAATTAATCGACTATGTGGGTACATGGGGCCCGGCAATCTTGGGCCATGCGCCAGTGCCTGTCATAGAGGCTGTTCATGAGGCGGCCAAGAGAGGAGTTAGTTTCGGCACCCCAAATCCTTTTGAGATCGAAATGGCAAAGATCATTGTGGATTGGGTTCCATCCGTCGAAAAGGTGCGCATGGTGAATAGTGGAACTGAGGCAACAATGTCCTCAATTCGTTTGGCTAGGGGTTTTACCGGGCGAGATAAGATTATAAAGTTTGAGGGCTGTTATCACGGCCATGTTGATTCATTGCTTGTGGCTGCTGGTAGTGGTGCTTTGACTCATGGTGAGCCTGACAGTGCTGGTATTCCTAAGGCATTTGCATCTGAGACAATTACCTTGCCGTTTAACGATCAGGAAAAGGTAAAGGAGATTTTTTCAGCTCATGGTAGCGACATTGCTGCAGTGATTCTTGAACCTATACCAGCTAATGCAGGTCTGTTTTTTCCTGAGGAGGGTTTCCTTGAACTCTTACGTGAATTGACGAATGAGTATGGATCTTTGTTGATATTTGATGAAGTAATGACCGGATTTCGTGTTGCGAAGGGCGGTGCTCAGGAAATTTATGGAATCATGCCTGATCTTACTGCTCTGGGCAAGGTGATCGGAGGAGGGCTCCCAGTAGGTGCCTTTGGAGGGAAGGCTGAAATTATGGATCAGCTTGCACCTGATGGCCCAGTCTATCAGGCCGGAACACTTTCAGGCAATCCTCTGGCCATGGCCGCTGGATTGGCTCAACTCAAAGAATTGGACAAACTACAGGGCTGGCAAAGGCTCGAAGAGACCGGGGCCCTTTTTGAAAAGGGTGTACGTGAGGCCCTTTCAAACGCAGGAAAGGAATATATTTTTCATCGAATTGGTTCAATGTTTTGTCTATTTTTTACCAATTCTCCAGTCAGAGATCTTGATTCTGCAACTGCTGCTACTGAGTCAGGATCTTTCAAGGGTTTCTTTCATTATTGTCTGAAAAATGGAGTTTTTCTTGCACCTTCTCCCTACGAAACTGGTTTCATTTCGATGGCACATAGTGAAGAAGATATTTTACAGACCGTTCAGATAATTGAAAATGCTTTAACTTAGATTTCTTGTTTGTTCTTCCACGTCACTTCAGTTGTGCTTAAATTACTAATTGAAATGAAAATCAAAACCTTTCCATTGGCAGTGCTGTTAATCATTTTTTCTTTTTTTAATTTATATGCGGAAGAGGAGAAACCGGCTAAAAAATCAAAAAAAGAATCTGAAGAAAAATCTATTTCTCTTTTTGATGGCAAAACATTAAAGGGTTGGAAGCTGTGTAATTATGCCGGCATCGGTGAGGTGAAGGTCAATTCCGAAACGGGTGCTTTACGAGTCACCCGTGGAGAGATTTTAAGTGGCATCAGAATCGATAATTTTGATAAGAGGAAATTACCAAAAGTAAATTATGAATTAACGTTAGAGGCGAGAAGAGTGGACGGTGAAGATTTCTTTTGTTGCCTCACTTTTCCTTACAAGAAAACTCATGCTTCTTTTGTTCTTGGAGGATGGGGAGGATCTGTATGCGGCATTTCAAGCATCGATTTCATGGATGCGATGGAGAATTCAACAATGACTGTCAGGGACTTCGATCAGGGCAAGTGGTACAAGTTACGGCTATTGGTTTCTGATAACCGATTTCAGGGATTTGTCGGAGAAAAGCAGATCGTGAACGTTGGTATTAAGGGTCGGAAAATTGGTATGAGATTTGGTGAAATCGAAGAATCAGTGCCCTTGGGATTGTCCACTTTTCGAACCACCGCGGAGTATAAAAACATAAAGATCCGGCATCTAAATGATAAAGAGATTGCTGCGGCAAAGAAGCTTGATGAAGAGGATGAGTTTTAGACAGATCATCTCATTTTTTTTTGTGGTTGCGTGCTCAGTGTTTTCTTTAGGCTGTGAGACCCTTGAGCCTAAGGACCCGAGAGCATCTATTCCTGGTTTGCAGCAATACTATAATGAATCTCTACGCTTTAGTTTACGTTATCCTAGGCTCCTTAATCTTAGGGTCGAGGACAGAGCCGTTGCTGGGAATCCTGATCTCGTTTTACGGCTCGAGTATCCTGGTAATGATTATCCCATTCTGGAGCTGGCGACATATGCACCGAGCTGGATAGAGGAAGTAAGAAAGCCCCTAGTACATGGGACAGAAAGGACTCTCAGCATTGATACTGAGCGTGCTATTACTTTTGAAATAAAGAACGATCCTAACAATGAAGAGAGCACTATGAGACGAATCATTGTGAGGAACTTTGGAAGAATTTATGTCTTTACTGGCAAAGGTAAAACCTTTGACGAAGTGGTGAACTCTTTTGATTTTATTGATCCCGCCCTGAAAGATGCTGAACAGGATGAATCAAGTTAATCTTCACCGAGTGCGTTGAATCTGAAGAATTTTGAGACTCCCTCCTCATAGTCGACAGTGAAACTGGTCCGGTCCCCCAGCGCACCCTCGATACTATCATCAATTTCTTCCCAAAGGATAAGATCAGTACTGCTTTCGATCGAATAAATGATTCCGGGTTTACTATAAAATTCGATGGTCATTTCGTCACCTTCTATCGTGGCTCCGATCATTTCAAAACGATAAGGCTCTTCCTCCGCTGCAACATAATTGTCGAATGTCGCATCGATAGGTACAGTTACCGCATCTGAAAAACTGAAAATTCCAGCAATTCCGGACTCGTGGCTTTCATCAAAAGCTTCGGCAACTGCTACTGGGTTCAGAAGGTCTTCCTGCGAGTAAAGTTCCATAGTCAGTTCCGGACCCTTTCCCCTAAAAACAATTCTCAGATTTTCCCCGAGCGCTTCTTCCGGAACGGCCTCACCGATAGTGACCCCGGCTTCGTCATTGATGTTGGCGATATAAATCTTACCTCCAGGATCAGCGTCTCTCGGATTGTACACTGCTCCGTATCCGTCTAGAGTTCCTAGGCCCACTTCGCGGACACGTGCAAGGATTCCCATGTTCTGATCGATCGTTGGATCGAAAATAATATCTACAGCGATATAGAAGTCCGAATAAGTTACCTCTTCTCTGAAGCTGCCCGCTCTTGGTTGCCCAAGTTGCTCAATGCCGTGACCTGCCATGGCAATGCTGTATGAATTATTGTTAGGAAAGCCCCAAGTCGCTGGAACCCCTTGACCTCCCAAAGTATTAACTCTGGCCCAGCCATCGTCATTTCCATCATCAAAATCGTCTGTCTGCCCTTGGACCACAGAAGAATTCACACTCAAAAAGAGTGAGCAAAAGAAAGATAACTGTAATAGTTTCATCATGAACATTTTATATAATCAGATCACTTATGGCGAGTACGAAATTTCAAGTCTCTTGATATCCAGTTCTCAGGATCCAAACATCTGAGTCCAGTGCTTTCCATGTATTCCCATTCCTGCGCGTTTTGCATCAGGGTTTAGCATGTTGATGTGGTGGCCAGGACTATACCACCAGGCACGGTTTGCAGCATGGCCCTCTTGATTAC
>PAPL01000012.1 GCA_002708885.1 Verrucomicrobiales bacterium
GTCCTCTGAAGAGAGTACTGATGCGGTTCCTGAGGTGGGTACTGAAGAGTCCTCTGAAGAGAGTACTGAAGGGACTGATGATAGTGAACCTAGATCTTTAGAGGCTTAATTAGGAATCCAAAGAGTTCTGTAATTTTTACTCTAAGTATTTTCTAGAGTTCAGATTCCTATCTTATCTCATTTCTTGGATTGTACTAAGGAATTTAGATTGTTAATCTAATAACAGAGTGAATCTTGGTGAGAAGGACAAGTCCTTTATTTGGCATCCATTTACGCCCATGGCTGAGTGGTGCTCGGATGCATCTGAACCACTTGTAATTGAGCGTGGTGATGGTGTTTACATTTATGATAATCTGGGCCGTCAATATATTGATGGGAATGCCTCTATCTGGACTAATGTTCATGGGCATTGTCATCCAAGAATAAATGAAGCAATCACTAAACAAATTGGGAGGATTGCCCATTGTTCATTCTTAGGCACAACGAATGAGCCGGCAATACTTTTAGCTGAAAGATTAATTGGATTGTTTCCATCTAAAAGTTTAGAGCGTGTATTCTTTTCTGATGATGGTTCTACCGCTATTGAGTGTGCAATGAAAATGGCGGTTCAATATTTCCAAATTAAAGGTCAATCTGAGCGGTGTCGTTTCGTGACTTTTGGAAATGCTTATCATGGTGATACTCTTGGAGCTTCTTCTTTGGGTGGGGTTGAGAGATTTTTTTCTAGATTTTATGATCTTGGTTTGCCAGTCATTCATCTCAATTCTCAGGAAGAATTAAATGAAGTAAATTGTGAAGAAATAGCGGCAATTGTGCTTGAACCATTAGTTCAAGGCGCTGCGGGTATACGTCTTTGGCCTGATGGAATGTTAAAACAAATAAGGGATTGGTGTGATGCTCATCAGGTTCTGCTGATACTTGATGAAGTTATGACGGGATTTGGAAGAACCGGTAGGATGTTTGCTTGCGAACATGAAGATGTTATTCCAGATATAATGGCTTTAGCAAAGGGGTTGACTGGAGGCTATTTGCCTTTAGCTGCGACACTTACAACAGGAGAAATCTTCAATGCTTTTCTTGATGAGGAGAATACTTTTTATTATGGGCACAGTTATAGCGGAAATCCTGTTGGTTGTGCTGCCGCATTGGCCAGTCTAAAAATTTTTGAGGAAGAAGAGGCTTTATCTGATCTTCCAGAAAAAATTAACTATTTAAGTAAAGCGCTTGAACAATTGAAGACAGAGAATCAGAAAGTAATAGATGTTCGTCAGTGCGGATTGATTGCGGGAATAGAAATACTAGGAAACGGTGAGATTATTGGTCCTGAAGTTTGTAGCATTGCAAGAGACTACGGGCTCCTGACCCGTGCTATCGGAAATACTGTCGTATTTATGCCGCCCCTAGTAATTAACAATGAACAGATCAGTAATTCGATGTGCGCTTTACAGACAGCAATAAATAAAGTTGTTGGTTAATGATGTTGAATATTTATCAGTTTAAGAAGAATTTTAGAATCAACAATTTGTCTTAATGAAACGTTTATTGGTTCTTGTATTGCCCATTGTTTTTTTATTCCTTGCAGTGCCTTGGTATTTTGTTGAGCCTTCACCTAGTAGACTATTTGGACTGCCTTTTTGGTTTATATATGCCATTGCTGGTTCTGTTAGTTTTGCGGTTCTAATGGCAGTTCTTATAGGTCGTTATTGGGAAGTTTCTGCCAGATCGGAGGATAATGATGATCATTGCTAACAATCTTAAAGGGTATGCACTTGGTACTGAGGGTTTGATTTTTATTGGGCTTTATGTACTTGCTCTTATAGGGATTGGTTGGCTTGGTCACAGAGCAAAAAAAGAGAACACGCTTGATGATCATTATTTAGGAGGTCGATCCTTTGGGTTTGGTGTGCTTTTTCTTACACTCTATGCTACGCAATACAGTGGTAATAGCTTTATGGGGTTTGTGGGAAAAGCATATAGGGGCGGGTTTCCAATCATTTATACGGTAGTCGCCATGATGGCTGTCATAGGTGGATATTTTATTTTTGCTCCACGCCTTTATAAGCTTTCAAATAGACGCCGATTTCTGACTTTGGGTGATTTTGTCCAGGACCGTTTTTCGTTTCGCCCACTTACAGTTTTTATTGTCCTGCTGGGTATCTTTGGTTTGGGTAATTACGTTCTAACCAATTTATTAGCCCTTGGTAAACTTGCAGAGGTTGTAAGTGCTGGTCGGGTAAATTTTAATTCAGCTGTTATTGTTCTTGCAATTGTGATGTTGATTTATGAAACGCTTGGAGGTATGCGAAGTGTTGCNTGGACTGATGTGACACAGGGTGTNATTTTGTTATTGAGTTTGGGGTTCATTGCATTTGCTCTTTTCTTTCATTTGGGAGGTCCCGCGGGAGTCGCTGAAGGCCTTGAAAAAGCCCGTCCAGATATATGGTCNCCACCCGATTTAAAACAAAAAATAACATGGCTTAGTTCTACANTATTATTCTTTTTTGGTATCTCCATGTACCCACATGCCATTCAGCGCATTTATGCGGCTAAGGATGAGAGAACCCTTAAGCGTTCTCTCCAAGTCATGGCATTTATGCCCTTAGTCACAACATTTTTTCTAGTCCTTTTAGGGGTAATGGCCATTGCGATTATTCCAGGCCTTGGGAAGGAGGAATCAGACCGAACTACCTTATTGATGGTGGGAAAATTAGTACAGGAATTACCCGCACTAACTATCATGGGACCACTACTAGTTGCGGCTGTTATTGCCGCGACAATGTCGACCATTGATTCAGCANTGTTGGCTATTTCATCATTGGTAACAAATGATATTTATAGGATATATAATCCGGAAGCTAATAACATGGAATTAACACGCGTAGGTAAAGCAACTTCAATTATCATTATGGTTCTAGTTGTTCTTCTTACGATTGCTTTACAAGATCAGACGATTTGGAGGCTATTAGAGATAAAGTTAGAAGTCTTAGCTCAGATTGCTCCTGCTGTAATGCTTGGAATACAATTTAAAAANATAAGGGCCCGTTCTATTTTCTGCGGAGTCATCTTAGGCACANTCANAGCTGTCTATTTAACCATGTTGCCAGATCCGAAGCCTTATGGGATTCACGCNGGGATTTGGGGATTAGGTGTGAATATTTNCACAGTTTTATTTTTTCATTTCGTTATGGATAGAGGCCGAACTGGAACTCCTACTGAAGAAAGATAATTCTTCACATCACCTACGGTAAATTCTCCAAAATGAAAAATACTTGCAGCTAATACAGCATCAGCTTTGCCTTTGTGTAGCACCTCTGCCATATGCTCCAATTTTCCAGCTCCACCACTGGCGATCACTGGTATATTTAATGATTCGCTGACTCTGGCATTTAAGTCAATATCATAGCCATCCTTTGTGCCGTCCGCATCCATACTGGTCAGAAGAATTTCCCCGGCTCCCCGGNCCTCAACTTCTTTTGCCCATTGGACCGCATCAAGTTCAATGGGTTTTCGTCCGCCATGAGTATAGACCTTCCATGAATTTTTTTGAGGGTCTTTCTTTGCGTCAATTGCTACTACTATGCATTGGGATCCAAATGCTTTTGATCCTTCTGAAATGATATCAGGATTATTTACCGCTGCTGTATTTACTCCAACCTTATCTGCTCCNGCATGTAGCATTACACGCATATCTTCAACTGTCCGAATTCCTCCTCCCACTGTGAGTGGCATAAAACATTTTCGGGCTGTCTTTTCAACAACATCCACCATTGTTTTTCTCTCGTCTGATGAAGCTGTAATGTCTAAGAAGACGAGTTCATCAGCNCCTTGAGCGTCATATGCTANAGCACATTCGACGGGATCTCCCGCATCGCGGAGCTGTAGNAATTTTGTTCCTTTTACGACTCGCCCGTCAGTAACGTCGAGGCAGGGAATAATTCGTTTTGTTAGACCGGAATTTGGCACTCTTAAACATCCTCTTCCATTCCTTTAGGTCAAGTCCGTGACTTAATAGATTAATCAAAATGGTTATTTCCTTAATATATGTTAAATTATTGTAAGAAGCATGTCTGTTAAGTCTTCAGAGGATCAAATCGACNTGGCTGAAAAGGCTGATTCACTCGTGGATGGATTTCTTGAATTTCTGGTTGTAGAAAAGAATGCGGCGACTAGAACAATCAGTAATTACAGCTACGCATTGAAGGAATTTCGTAATTGGTGTGATCCATTCAANGGCTGGGAGTTATGTGATTCTGAAGATTTTAGAGTTTATCTTTTCGAATGCATGAAAAAAGAGTTAGCTCGGTCNACCATAAGGCTACATTTTGCNGCAATTAGAAGTTTTTACCGTTATCTCACAAGAAGAAAGGGATTGAAGGTGAATCCTTTACTTGATGTGCAGTTGCCAAAGGCTGAGAGGAACCTTCCTTTGATACTTACTTTGAAGCAGATAGAGGATTTGTTGGCTTTGCCTTTTAATNTTAAACAGCCCAGACAGGCCCCGTCATGGGCTGCGGCACGCGATGCGGCTATACTGGAGGTTTTTTATAGTAGCGGTCTTAGATTGGCTGAGTTAGCAGGCTTAGAACTGAGTCATTTTGATTTTTTTAATGAGACCATTCGTATCAAAGGTAAAGGTTCAAAAGAAAGAATAGTTCCTCTTGGTTCACATGCACTTAGCGCTTTAAAAAAATATTGTGATCTCGCAAAAATAAAGGATGGGCCATTATTCATTAGTAAATCGAGAAAACGAATTTCCACTAGAGCGGTTTCAGATATCGTTAAAAAATATACGAAGCTTGCCGGATTGCCAGTTGGAGTCAGCCCCCATAAGCTTCGACATAGTTTTGCAACACATTTATTAGATAATGGTGCCGATCTTCGAAGCGTTCAGACATTACTTGGGCATGAGAGTCTTTCAACGACTCAGATTTATACTCATGTNAGTGTAGATAGACTGAAGAAGTCTTATCAGAAAGCGCACCCCCGNGCATAGCTCAGAAAAGNTATAACNCACTGATAATAAGNAGAGTACTTGGATCGTACTTTTTCTATCAAAATTCTTAATAAAACTTGGCACGCGCTTTGCTAACTAAAGTTTTAGTGATGTCATCAATGACGGTGCCTTCTTTACAGATAAATCAGAAAAATATTAATGAATTGAAGAAAATAATATGAAAATAGAAAATAATATAACAAAGAATTGGAGCATATGTGTCCTCATTTCTCTTATTCTTGCTATGGTCTCATCTGCGACTCCTCCAGAAACGCCTGCATGGGATGCCTATGTGAAACTTGTTGCGGAGGAAGGGAAATTTGAGGGAGATGCAAATGCAGTATTTGAGGATGTTCAGACCATCCTAGAGTATAATTCCGGTGCTGAAGAGGGCGGATATGAAGAAATCGCTTTGGATCCTGATGCTGATGCGGCATTTGTCTCAGATCTTTATCCGTCCACGTCTGGTTACGGTACCTTTTTAGTAAACAATTTATGGCTGTTAATCTCAGCCTTTCTGGTATTTGTAATGCATCTTGGATTTGCGACTTTAGAATCAGGTCTCACACAATCAAAAAACACTGTAAACATTCTCTTTAAGAATGTTTTCATAATTTCAATTGGTTTATTAACTTATTTCTTCTTTGGTTTTAATACNCACTACCCNGGAGAATTTAATAAANTNTTTAGTTGGGGAGGAATGGCATCTGTAGATCCTGGGACCATGATNGCNAACCAAACTGAACTGTATGCCGGTTATACCTGGTGGACGGACTTCATCTTTCAGGCCATGTTTGCCGCTACAGCNGCGACGATCGTNTCNGGNGCNGTTGCNGAGNGAATNAANCTCTCNAGNTTNATGNTTTATACCGTTCTTTTAGTCGGTTTTCTTTATCCAGTAGTAGGTTCTTGGCACTGGGGAGGCGGATGGTTAACTAACCTTTTAGGTGATAGTTTTTATGACTTTGCCGGATCTACAGTTGTTCATGCATTTGGCGGATTTGCGGCGCTTGCCTGTGTTATGAGTCTTGGGCCTCGTAAGGGAAAGTATACAAAGAATGGGATTAAACCGATCCTTGGCAGTAATATGCCGCTAGCAACTATTGGCGTGTTTTTGCTATGGCTTGGATGGTTCGGATTTAATGGAGGATCTGTATTGAATGCAGATGCCAACCTCGTCTCTTTCGTTTTTGTCACTACGTCTTTGGCTGCGGCCGGAGGTGCACTTGGAGCTATTATAATTTCATGGCTTTTCTTAAAGAAACCAGACCTATCGATGGCTTTAAATGGTATTCTTGCTGGATTAGTTGGCATCACAGCTGGGGCTGATGCGATGAGCATTACTTCAGCGATCCTAGTAGGACTTATAGCTGGAATAATAGTTGTGTTTGCTATTGTTGGTCTTGATAAGGCTAAAATTGATGATCCAGTTGGAGCCATATCCGTGCATGGAATTTGTGGTCTTTGGGGTACATGGGCCGTTGGAATATTTGGTGAGGCTAATCTTGCAACTCAAATTGTTGGAAGTGTTGCAGTTGCAGCAACAGCATTTGGCTTCTCTGCAATAGTGTTTACTATCCTCAAAGGAACTTTGGGCATCCGTGTAGATGCAGAAACTGAAGTCAAAGGTCTCGACGTAGAAGAACATGGAGCTCCTGCATATGCCCAGAATTCTACAATCCAAACTGATTCAGAAATTACCGGTGCAACAGTCCAAGTATAATATGTGGTAATAATCTCCAGGATTCTGGTTTTTTGCCAGAAACCTTTTCAGTGGGGTTAGAAGAGACAGGGCGGTGAGGCACTTTAAGGAGAGTGCTTCGCCGTTCCTGTTATTAGTATTTGAGTATATTTATCTTTGCTGTTCGAGCTTGTTGGGTTCAGCATATTCATATAATGGTTCATGAATTTGATTATTTGCTGATCGATATTAGCAATTCATTTACCAAGGTTGTTCCATCCACTTTGGAAAGTCTTGGTGATAAGATTATTTCAATTCCCACCAATGAGTTGAACGAAAAATTTTTCGAGAACTTCCCTTGGAATTCTGATAATTCTAGTTCTGGCGTAATATTATCTTCAGTTGTTCCTGAACTTAATGATTTGATCAGAAATGTATTTGGTGAGGAAAGAATATTAGAGGTTTCGAATTCTGTTAATATAGGTTGTGAAGTAGATTATCCGGACCCTAGAAGCATTGGAGCTGATCGTTTAGCTAATGTGGCTGCTGCAGTTTCTCTTTATGAGGTGCCAGCAGTAATCATTGATTTTGGAACAGCTGTTACTTTTGATGTTGTTTCTTCAAAAAAATCATATGTTGGAGGTGTCATTGCGCCCGGCTTAGCCTCAATGACCGATTACATGTTTGATCATACAGCCCTCTTACCAAGGATTGATTTGAATGAACCATCTACTATTATTGGAAAATCGACTGAAGATGCAATGCTTTCGGGCGCCGTCATTGGTTATCGTGGTTTGGTGAAAGAAGTTATTTATTCCATATTTAATGATCTTGATGAGCCAGCTACTCAGGTCATTGCTACTGGAGGATACGCTCAATTGATTTCCTCAGCCGTGAAGGAAATTAATATTGTAAATGATTCTCTTACACTTGAAGGTCTACGTATTATTGCTGACCTCAACCCTTTCTCATGACAGTTGGAAATTATAAAAACCCTTGCTCCATCGGAATCGATTTTGGTGGGACTTCTGTCAAAATCGGAGCCTTATCTGAAATGTTATCTGATGAGAATAAGGATCCCAGAATTCTGATAACATCTGATTATGATTCAGTACAATCTCTAATCACTGCGATGGTCAATGTTGTTAATGAGTTGAGGGACGAGAAAAAAAATATAGTTACACTAGGATGTGGTGTTCCTGGTCTTGTGGATTTTGAGCTTGGGCATATTCATACGCTTACTAATGTTCCTGGCTGGAATGATGTTCCTTTCAGAGAAATGCTCGAAGAGAGGCTAAAGATTCCCATTTTTGTTGATAATGATGCAAACTGTATGGCATATGCTGAATTTCGCTATGGAGCCGCCAAAGGTTGTTCAAACGTAGTGGCTTTGACACTGGGAACTGGAATCGGTGGAGGCCTCATTATCGGTGGAAAACTTTATAGAGGAACTGGCTTTGCTGCTGGGGAATTAGGTAATCATTCCATTGATTACCGGGGGCCAGAGAATACGTATGGATTAAGAGGTGCTCTCGAATGTTATATGGGGAACCGCCAAATCTGTGAGCTAGCGAAGGAGCGATTTGATGGTCGGCAGGAGCCAGTAGGTGGATGGAATCCCCAAATAGTAACTAGTCTCGCTATAGAAGGTGATCCAATAGCGATTGAAATCTGGAATCAGGTTGCAGAGTGGCTTGCTTCTGCCCTTGCCAGTACTGCATGGCTTTTAAATCCTGACGCATTCGTCATTGGTGGCGGGATTGCTTGTGCTGGTGATTTTCTCTTTGATCCTTTAAGAAAAAAAATCAATAATCAGGTTTCTGATGTCATAGCAAAGGATCTAAAAATAGTGCCTGCTCATTTTGGTAAAGAAGCAGGAATCATTGGTAGTGCAGCTCAGGCCTTAGATAAATATAATCAAGGTTGAATCAGATTAATTACTTTTTTTTTGCGCTAATAGTTTTTTCTGAAATTTACTTTGGACTATATCTATGAGCACAAGAATAGAAATTACAAAGTAGAAGGTCGTTTTAGTCATGGGCTGTATTTCATTGCCAAAAAATTTCAGATGCGCTTTGTGTGCACCTTCAGAGATCAGCATGATTCCTACGATGAATAATATGAATAGTCCCAATATTTCATATAGTCTATTTTTCTGTAAGAAATCGGAAACTTTATTGGCCAGCACAATCATTAAGATTCCACTTATTATGATGGCAGTTGCCATTATCCACATAATGTATTGAGTCTCTCCTGTTGGATTTCCAGCCGAATCAAGGACCGGCTCCTGAGCAAGTGCCATTGCACTTAATATTGAATCAAAAGAAAATACCAGATTCATCATCACAATTGTCAATATGACCCTGCCAGGTGACTTGAATTTGCGGTCATCATTCCCAATGTCAAAATGATCATTGCTGATCATATGAAATATTTCTTTTACTGCGGTATAGAGTATAAAAACACCACCTAACAAAACAATAACACTTTCCAAGTTTAATTGGCCTTCGACATATTTCCAATCCATGACAAGGAAGGGGTTTGTGAAAGCTGCAATGATTCTTGTAAGGAGAAAGAGAAGAATAAGTCTCGCTATGACTGCTACGCCGATTCCTAATTTCCTGACATATGCCTGTTTTTCTTTAGGGGCTCGCTTGGATTCAATAGAGATGTACAGAAGATTATCGAAACCTAGTACTGCCTGAAGGAGTAGCAGCATCATGAGAGTAAATAACTGACCTATGATGTCCATTGTGAATATATTATAAATTAATACTATAGGGACTTATTATTAAACCATATTATGTTGCCTTTTTTACCTTTCCCCATGCTCTTTCCATTTCATCAATATCCGCTTCGACAACGTTTGTTCCCTCATTTTCTAAAATATTCTCTAGTTTATTAAAACGCCTAGTGAACTTTTCATTTGCGGCAGCTAGTAATGCCTCAGAATCCATTCCAAGCTTTCTTGTAAGGTTAGTTACTGAGAATAAGAGATCGCCAATCTCTTCCGCAAGATGATCATTACTAATGTTTGCCCCTCCATCTCTGAGTGCCTCTTCGACTTCATCCAGTTCTTCTCTAATTTTGGGGATCACTGAGTCTGCATTAGGCCAGTCAAAACCAACTTTTTCTACCTTTTTTTGAATCTCATGTGCTTTAATGAGTGAAGGGAGCCCCTTAGTTATGCCTTCAAGGATCCGCTTATTCGAATCTCCTTTTTCTGAGCGTTTGATCTCCTCCCATCGATTCAAAACTGTTTCAGTATCATTAGCATCATCGTCTCCAAATACATGAGGATGACGTCTGATTAATTTCTCTGAAACTTCTGTGGCAACATCCTCAAGTACAAATTTCCCTTCTTTTGATTCGGAAGCAATTTCACATTGCATCACTACTTGCAGTAGTAAATCACCAAGTTCCTCAAGCATATGGCCTTTATTGCCTGTGCGGATTGCATCAGCAGCTTCGTATGCCTCTTCTAGAATATTAGGAATTAAGCTCTTCTGGGTCTGCTCTATGTCCCAAGGGCAACCGCCAGGACCTCTTAAAATATGCACGATGGCTCTGAGTCTATCAAGTGGAGCTATCGATGCATCAGGTGGTTTAGGCATTTTTAATTTTTGAATATCTTAGTTCTTTATTAATTGGAACTGGTTTTCAAACTGGAAACATTAATTTTAATCAGCACCTCATTCCGACGAAGAAAAACTGGTATCCAAGGAGGATCGTAATAAGCAAATATTGGTTTAGCATTCTTATCAATACTAAGTCCTGCTTTTTGAATTTTTTCCTGTAATCTTTTAGTTGCAATTTTTTCTTTTGAAGANCTTCCTCTGAACCGCATNGCAGCAAACGTGCCTGGTTTAATCTTGGCAACGTAGAGTGAATCTGATGAGGGCATGGGTGCACCTTGAGCCGCTATTTTTCTGGGTAGAACAAAGCTCATTTCTCCTTCATTTCCTTGCATGCCCATGAATACAGGTGTTGTCATGGCAATCTTTGCACTTTTGTCGTTTGATTTATCGATGTAACGAAAGAGTCTCATGAAACGAGAGTCTTTTTCCTCATCTGTTGCGGATTTTGATTTTTTGGTGCTAACAACTGTCATTTCGCGATATTTCCGAATTTCGAATCCACCNGAATGTTTNTGTGAAGTATATTCTGGGGATTCATAACCACCTCTAGTCAATTTAATACCAGCAAAACCAATGACTGAGGTTCCTAGGATAATAAGAATTAGACCAATATTAATTTTCATGTTCATTTGTTATAAGTGATATATAGAAGATTTATCTGTCTTTTAAATCAGTAACTTGCGTAATAGAAAAATATGAACATTTTTTACTGATTATGGGAAGAGCATTTGAGTATCGCCGTGCATCAAAGGAAAAGCGTTGGGATAAAATGTCCAAGGTTTTTCCCAAGCTTGCAAGATCAATTACCATGGCAGCTAAGTCTGGTGGGCCGGATCCTGAGACTAATAGTGCGCTTAGGACTGCTATCAGTAATGCGAAGGCAGAGAATATGCCTAAGGATAACATTGATAAAGCAATTAAGCGAGCTTCGGGAAAGGATAGTGCACTTTATAGTGAAGTTAATTATGAAGCGAAAGGGCCTCATGGGGCATTACTTTTTATAGAGACTGCGACTGATAATACGAACCGCACTGTGGCCAATTTAAAAATGATTTTGAACAAGAATCAGGCAGAGATGGTTACGACAGGATCATTGGAATTTATGTTTTCTCGGAAAGCCGTTATCCANTTTCAAAAAGAAGATGATATGGAAATGGATGACATAGAGCTTGAGTTAATTGATCATGGTTTAGAGGAGCTTACAATTAATGAAGATACAGTTTATGTGTATGGAGATTTTAAATCTTTTGGCAGTCTAACTGCTGCGATTGAAAGTCTTGGCATTGAAAATGCGAAAGCCAATTTACAAAGAATTCCTAATTCTCCTGTCCAAATGGAAGAGAAGCAAATTCAAGAAATTGAGGCGCTTATTGATAAGATTGAAGATGACGATGATGTTCAGTCTGTTTTTACGAATATTGCTTAACTTAGATNTATATAAACTGATTGATTAGTCCTCGATAATTTCAGCATCAATCACGGATTCATCCTTTGCCCAATTATTCGTTGTTTTATTTGGATCCAGATCAGCATTTGATCGGATAATCATTTTATTCTTAAAATGGTTTTTTAAGAATCCACGTAAGTATGATCTTAGCTTAGGAATAAGGAGACAGAATCCAATAAAATCCGTTAAAAATCCCGGAGTAAGCAGTATTGCTCCCGCGACTAATATCATTAGACCATCTAAGACTTCACGGTGCGGTATTTTGCCGACCCTAAGTGCAGATTGCACGTTCCTGATCGTCTGCGATCCCTGTANTTTTGTGAGTCTTGCTCCAATGANCGCCGTNATAAAAATAATGAGNACAGTTAGTTGCCAGCTGATTATCTTGCCTACTTCTATGAGAAGAAACAATTCAATGATTGGAACACTAATGAATAAAATGAGCAGTCTGAAAAACATCAGGCGTTTATGTTGTTTGTCATTTTACTGCTTCTTCTATTAGTTTCTCAAGCTCACTTATTTTGTCTGGATATTGGGCGGATAAATTCTTTGTTTCTCCAATATCATTTTTCAAATTATATAATTCCAGTCTTTTGTTTGGAGAATTGCGGACAGCTTTCCATTCTTGTTTTCTTATCGCTGTTTTGTTTCTGTATTTCCAAAAAAGATACGGGTGTATTTTTTGTTGATCCAGTTTTCCAAAGAGAGTTGGAGCGAAAGATAATCCATCCAATCCAGTTGGAGGAGTGATTCCTGCCAGTTCACATGCAGTGGGCAACCAGTCCCAGAAAGCAAAGGGTTGATCAGACTCAGTTCCAGGTTTGATTTTATTAGGCCAATAAGCAATGCCAGGTACCCTTATTCCACCTTCATATAGATCCCTTTTATATCCTCTTAGGGGGCCGTTAGCATTAAATGTTTCATGCTTATGTCCACCCTCAGAGTGAGGGCCATTATCTGACGTGAAAAAAATCATTGTCTCATTTTGGATATCTAATTTTTTAATTAGCTGAATAATTTTTCCTACATCTTGATCCATCCTTGTTATCATTGCAGCTGCACCTTTTTTGGTATTTGGCCATTTTTCTTTTGCGTATATGCCATAGTCAGGAACTTCCATGCCGTCTCCGGTCGCTCTTCCTCCTTCATTGTTTGCATGAGGTATGGTCCAATGCACATGAAGGAGAAAGGGTGTATTTTTATGGTCCGCTATAAACTTCATTGCTTGTGTTGTTAAGAGATCATGGGAATAAGTTACTCTTTTTTTTGACACACGACCCCTGTCCTTTGCTTCTCGTGTGAGAGTATTTCCTTTTAATTTGATTTTTTCAGTATTCTTCCATAGATGAGTGGGATAATAATTATGAGCCTCTCCTTGATCGAGATAACCAAACCAGAAATCAAAACCATTCTTGTTCGGATGCCCGGTTGTTCCGATTCCTCCCATTGCCCATTTCCCAACGCCTCCCGTAGCGTAACCTCTAGATTTTAATAGTTCAGATACCGTTATATCAGACGGTTTGAAATGATATTTAGCATTTGAAGAAATTGGTGTATGCCCCATGTGCTTTCCAGTCCATAATGATAACCGCGAAGGTCTACAAACTGTGTTGCCGGCATAATAGGATGTGAAGCGTAGTCCTTCACTTGCCATTTTATCCAGGTTGGGTGTTTTGATAGTCTTTTGGCCAAAGCATCCCAAGTCTCCATATCCCAAATCATCAGCCATAATGTAAATTAGGTTTGGTGGGCGGGTCTTATTACTTTGGGCTATTGATGAAGCAATTGATAAAATGAATAATAGTAAACCCGATGTGCTTATTTTAAGAGGTAGCATTTTCATATTTGGCTCATGGATAATTGAATTGATGTACTAATGATGATGTGAATTTTCCTATGCAATTTTTGATAAAATTTAGAGATGGGAGGAGACATTGAAAAATTAGTGTGTTTTTTTATCTTTTCTTAACTTGTTAACAATTAATAGGTTAAGTTTAATTGATTACTAAAAATCGCATAATAATTATAAGTTCGCTTTGCTATTTAGGTCAATTGGGGTTTTAGAAACAACTTGCCCACACAAACCCCAGAAGAGCAAAAGCAAAAAAAAGGTTCAGAATCGTCAGCACCGAGCGCTGAGGGTTCTATGAGTTTAGAAATAGCGACTTGGAAGAAAATCGTTTCTGAGTATGAAAAACCGTCTCTTGCGCGATCAGTTTGGCAATTAGTTACGACACTTAGCCTTTATTTTATTACTTGGTTTTTAATCTACCTTAATTTCAAGAATGAAGGTCCTTGGTACATGTTTTTACCTCTTGTTATATTGGGAGCAGGTCTAGTTGTAAGAATATTTATTATCTTTCATGATTGTGGTCACAATTCATTTTTCAAAAGTAAAAAACTCAATCATTGGGTAGGCTTCATTACCGGAACCCTAGCATTTACACCTTTTAAGCATTGGACTTGGGAGCATTCAGTTCACCATGCGACGGCAGGGGATATTGATCGGAGGGGAGTTGGAGACGTATGGACACTAATGGTTGATGAATATTTGGCTCTACCCAAATTACAAAGATTAGGGTATAGAATCTGGAGGCACCCTCTTTTTCTTTTTGGCTTTGCTCCAAGCTATATGTTTTTTGTCAGAGAAAGATTCCCTGCAGAAAAAGCGAGCCCCTCTAATAGGAGAGCAGTAATGTTCACTAATTTAGCGCTCCTTTGCATGCTATGCTTGGGATGCCTGATCTTTAACTCATGGTTTTATCTGCTGATACAGATATTAATAATGTCAGTCGCAGCTAGTCTTGGGGTTTGGCTCTTTTATGTACAGCATCAGTTCGAAGGAGTGTACTGGGAAAGGCATGAGCATTGGGAATATACATCCGCTGCTTTGGATGGTAGTTCCTATTATAAATTGCCGAAGATTTTACAGTGGTTCACAGGCAACATTGGGTTCCATCATTTGCACCATTTAAGTAGCAAGATCCCCAACTATTACTTGGAGGCTTGTCATAATTCCCATCCAGCATTTGCTAGGGTCAAAGAACTCACATTATTTGGAAGTTTGCGGTGCATGAATGTTCGTTTATGGGATGAATCGGAAAAGGTACTAATTGGCTGGCGGCGGTTGCGCGAGATTCGGAGTGAAAGAGAGGCGGCTTTGGCTGTGCATTGATTTCAATTATTGCATTCCCCCTTTTCTTGTATGATTACAAAGGGTGAGACTACTAAAGCGGTGAAAGTGGAATTAGATTTTTTCCAATACTCTGCATGAGCTTGTCCGGGCTTTAAGGCATCCCCTGATTTTAGCCATTTCTTAACTTTTTCAGTGTCATCCTTGGCTAGTGTTTTACCCACATCTTTGATGCATAGAGAATTATCTATATAGATAAGAGAACCGCTCTGAAAATGCGGTTCAAGGTATTCCCAAGTCACTTCTCCTACATATTTGTCTAACTTCTCTGAGTTGTTTGGTATATGACTATGAAGCATTCCATAATTCATGGAATCTGGATCTACTGATTCTGGATTCATCTAATAAAATTCTCTCATTAGCTTAGAATAAATGCAATTATCCGTTAAGCACTTGCGTTCAATAAAAATAAGCGTTTCCATGTATTATGTTTTATTATTGGGCTGGTCATTTACGTGCCATCAGCTTTTCTGTTACAGGAATAATATTACTGAATTTTTCTGTAGCTGATATTGTTTTTCCAGACATCGAAGATCCCGGTCTTGGTCTTCCTCCGATACTTGTTCCTGAACATTCTAAGTTATCAAAATCAATTGTTAAACTAGGTGAGAAACTGTTTTTTGATAAATCACTTTCACGAGATGGGAGTATATCATGCGCTACTTGCCATGTGCCCGATCAGGGATTTACTCAGAATGATAAGCCCAAATCGATTGGCATTGATGATAAAATTGGCAGAAGAAATACTCCGACACTATTGAATGTGGCTTTTGCGGAATCCTTATTTAGTGATGGCCGTTCTTCGAGTTTGGAAGAACAGGCCTGGCAGCCCATTCTTGCGGAAGATGAAATGGGGAATCTGTCAGTGTCTGAAGTTTTAGATAGGATAAGCGCTGATAATAAATATCAAAATATGTTTAAAGGTTCCTTTGGTGAGAAATCTATTAATAAAAATAATGTGGCAGTGGCACTATCTGCTTATCAGCGTTCTCTTGTTTCAGGTGGCTCTGCTTATGACAGATGGTATTATGAAAGTGAAGCAGATGCTATGGGGCCATCGGCGCAGCGTGGTTACCAGCTTTTTGCTGGTCAGGCTCAGTGTTGGCAATGTCATCAGATAGCCGGTCCTGGAGTACTTTTTAACGATAACTTGTTTCACAATACGGGTGTGAGTTTCCGTAGCCATAAACTGGGATTATCTGAAGATCTTGGGAGATATGAAATTACTAAGCTAGAGTATGATAAAAGATCGTTTAAGACTCCAACGTTGAGGAATGTTGCATTAACAGCACCTTATATGCATGATGGATCTTTATCGACGCTCGAAGAGGTCGTGAAATTTTATAACAATGGCGGCTCCGATGATCCACTGCTTTCGCCAATCATGGGATCCCTTAACCTTTCTGAAAATGATATCAAAGATATTGTGAAATTTTTGCATGCATTGAATGGAGATTCTCCCGTGAAGGATTGATTAATGTTTCAAGATTTAAATTGGACTGTCCCTTTTGTTCTCGGTTTTTTATTTGCCGTTATTATTTGGCTTGGATTCGCAATTACCAGGTTCTGGTTAGATATTAGAAAAACAAAAAAGGAAATTCTTAATGATGATTTCATTAATGAGGATGACGAGTTAAAGCACTCCGCAAGGCAGTTAATTACTGAATCTCAGAATTCTCTCAGAATGACAAAGCAAATCAATCCGGATTGGCTTTCGCCCCTTTTAAATGAGATTCCAGTACTGATTGAGGGCATTGCTAAGCTTTATTACCCTGAAAACCCTGATCCAGTTAAGGCGCCGAAAATAGGTGAGTTTACAAGGGCAGTGGAGTTGGCGGCGACTGACATTGCCAATTTTTTGCAAAACCGCAGAATTGGTCGTCTGGTTGATTTTAGTGCCGGAAGAGCATTTCGAGGTTATGAGCGAGGAAAAAAAATGGCGGATAATCCTTTTATACGACTTTGTACTCCAATTTACAAAACCGTACGTCCAGTAGTGCAGGTCTTACGACATAATTCGCCATTGACGTGGGTAGGACTGGCAACTTCTAATGCTGCGGCACGAGTACTTCAACCGTCCATAATAGGGATTATAGGGAAGCGTGCTATACAGCTTTATAGTGGTGAGCTCGATCGCAACATGGAAACCTAAAGTTCCACAAAT
The DNA here is from genome assembly GCA_002708885.1 of Verrucomicrobiales bacterium. Classification (GTDB taxonomy): domain Bacteria; phylum Verrucomicrobiota; class Verrucomicrobiia; order Verrucomicrobiales; family DEV007; genus EC70. The sequence goes on from PAPL01000012.1 coordinate 17,117, forward strand.
CTGTTCATTTCTGGAGGGGGAAAAATAATTTCTTTGGTTCCAATAAAATTAAGACGCTTAGTTGAAACAGTAAAATCTATAAATACCAGAATATAATAATTATGGAATTTGCAAATTAAGTTAATTGCTACATATTATATGGATGAAAGCAATGGGATTAATTATCTCCCGGTTAACAAAAAATGCATTCTTTGGCTTTTTGTTTTTTATGCTTTTTCTGTCCGGTTGCACTAATACTCAAGTTGAGGTGACTGAGGCTAGTGGTGGTTTGTCACCGGCAATGCAGAGAAAGGCTTTGACCACTAAGTATAATCCTCTTTCCATTGCTCCACACATTATCAACGTATCTGAATATGATCCTAAGGAGCGGCAGAGGTCTGGTTCCTATTATACGCCAAATGATCTTACAGCATTAAGACGCAATGGGGCACTGGGCCTCATTGCCCGATGTGGAAAGGGTAAGCACTATGATAAAAAATGTGCAGCTTTTCTGGCCGCTGCTGAGAGGCAACGGATGCTTCTCGGTTCTTATTATTTCGTTGTAAAAGGAATTGATCCGGTATGGCAAGCCGATCGATTCGTAAATCGAATACAAAAAATCAAATCATCACTCAAACTACGAAGTCCGGAGATACTATTAGTAGGAGATTTTGATTCCCGATCATCAGTGACTGATATTATAAGGTTCATTAATAGAATTGAAATACGGACCGGACAAAGGCCAATGATTTATCTTGAAAATAGTGATCACCTCAGAAAAGTCTTGAGTTCTGCGACTTCGTCACAAAAACGCAGAATTGCACAATGCCCTTATTGGGTTGCTCTTTACTCATCTAAAAAGTCAGGCATGGAAACCCCCGAAAGATTAATGCGGAAGTATGGAATATGGAATCAATGGTCTCTTTGGCAATATGCTGGAGTCTATTGGGATAAGCGCAAATCCAAATCAGTTATACATAACTATAATTACGGCCGTTATCGGTCTTCTTCTTATTTTGGCAATATGAGTTGCCCTCTCGAGCGTAATATTTTTAACGGGACAGTGGAACAGCTATATGGATTCTGGGATAAGAATTCCTGGAAGTGGTAAGCCTATTTAGGCACTTAACTTAACTGATCAATTATTTAGGAATGCCCAGAGATGAGCATTTGAGCGGAAATAAATTTTGGTTTTATCTACTGCTGGATTTACAAAAACCGGTTCTCCAATATCATATTTATGCACTTGTGAAAATGTTTTACCTGGTTTAACAATCGATACCTGACCCCGATCAGAAACTAAATAAATGTGTTTATTTGCAACTATCGGGGAAGCGCTGTATTGCCCTGATCCACTCACTCTTTCTCTATAAATCTGTTTTCCAGAATTTGCGTTGACTGTTGCAAGTAGTCCGCCATTACGGACAAGGTAGATAATATTTTCATAAAATAAAGGAGAAGGTATTTCAGGTATGCTACGATTAAGTTCCCAGCTCACATGACTTTCTTCTACATTTCCAGTTCCACCTGATCTGATTGCAACGAGTATGGGCTTTCCGCGTCGAAAGGTCATGTGGCTAATGAATTCATCTCTAGTCCAGACATTGTCTTTGTTTTTATCTACCCATCTTAATATCCCATCAACCCTTTCTTTGCGGCGATTAGCTTCTTTGGGTAGTGGAATGCCAAATCCAGGATGGCCAAGGGGCAGTTCGGGTCTTAATGGATAAGTGAAATCACCGATCATTTCAGATCTACTTATTTTGCCATCATCGTTCGCGTCAAATTTTAACAGCGATTTCCAGAAAGGTTCAGGATCAATTTTTTTATCTGCTCCCCCTCCCAATTGTGCGGAAGATATATAGACGTGTTCTTTTCCGACTACCGGAACAGCAATTGTTTCACGTGAAAAACCTCCAACGAACCATTTTTCAGTGCCCGTATCGGGATTATAACTCCGCACTCTTTCGTTACCTAGAACGATGAGTTCATCATTCTTTTCTTTGTGCCATATTGTTGGAGTGGACCATCCGCTACGATGATGTGGTCGAGAAACTGACCATTTTGATTGCCCATTATCTTTATTGAAAGCAATGATTTTAGATTGGCTGAGCCTACTACCGGGCAAGTTTGAGTCGTTATCGATTACTAATATGATGGTTTGCTTATAACCTATAGGAGATGTGGACATTCCATAAAGGCTTTTAGGAGTTGGAATGGGTACTTCCCATTGCTTTTGTCCATTATGATCATAACAGAGCAAACCATATGAACCAAAATAAACATATACTTGTTTACTGTCCACGAATGGAGTTGAAGCGGCAGGACTGCTGGTTGCGTGAACTTTTTCGATTGGCATTTTAGGTGCGATCCTTTCCCAAAGAATATTGCCGTTTTCGGTATCGAAACAGAGGGTGATAAGTCTATCCTTTCTTATTCCTGTTAAAAAAATTTTTTGCCCAAAAATGACTGGAGAAGATAATCCCTCGGGGATTTTGGTTTTCCAGGCAATGTTTTCATCATTTATTTTAATCGGAGGATTAAAACCTTCAGTTGCTATGCCTGATCCGTTCGGTCCTCGGAACTGGTTCCAGTGCTCTGCCTGCAGTGTAGAAAAAAAAGCAAAAGAAACGAAAATTAAAGATGCTAAAACTGTCATTTTCATAAATTGATTGGTTTATATTTTTTTAATGAACAGCGCGAAACCATAATCACCGAGTCTCTTTAATGAGGTATGTTCAGAACGAAATAATAAATCAAAATCTTTTTCAATAATCGGCATTGGAGCAGGTCTGTTCGAAGCATTGAAGATAGCAATACAAGTATCCTTTTGATATTTTCTTTTGAAAGCAATCACTCGGCTATTATTATCTGCTAGGATAATCTTAAAATCGCCTCGTTTCAGTGCAGAAGATCTTTTTCTAATCGAACATAATTGTGTGTAGAAATTCAGCAAACTTTCGTTTTGTTTCACTTCGCTTACATTTTCACGAGATGGTCCGAAGGGTGTAGCGGATTCATTTTCATAATTTATATCGGGCCAAATCATAGGTTTCCTACAGTCAGGATCATCTGCTCCCCACATCCCAACTTCGTCGCCATAATAAATGAAGGGGGCTCCAGGTGAGAAGAACTGAAAAGCCACAATTTGCATTAATCTTCTTTGATTATTATGGCTGACAGGATTTATGGAATAATTTCTGTTTCTTTTCAAATTGGCACCATGATCGAGTCTGTGTTCTGGATTTTCAATCATTGACCCTAACCGCTGAGTGTCGTGGCTCCCCAGTAGATTTTGTAATCCCAAGCACACATCATAACCATAATCTGTGTGTATTTTTATTATCTCTCGAGTAAAATCGGATGCGCTCAGGGTGCCTTTGGACTGATTAAAGAATTGGTAGGCTGTGTCGGCGAACCGATAATTCATGACGGCATCAAAGGTGTCTCCTTTTAGCCATGTCGCGGCATTTTTTAATTTTATATTTTTGTAATCTTCCCACCAAATTTCTCCTGTTAGATATGCATTAGGATTGATTGTTTTTGTCCAATCGCGAAATTCTCTCCAAAAACCGATAGGGACTTCCGCAGCCACATCAAGTCTCCATCCGTCAATTCCATCTGATGGGTCTCCGTCTGAGTTTGGATCCATCCAGCGCTTAATAACAGAACGGAAGTATTCCTTAACTGCCTCCGTGGGACCGGTTTTCCCATGTTTGAAAACAGGCAAACCTTTGAAACCTGACCAACCTTGGTAATTAAATTCATCCTTGGGAGTGTTTGGATTATCCCATTCTTTAATATCGAACCAATCAGCGTATTTGCTTGAAGGGCCATTAACCTTTGCTTTTTGCAATGCCCAAAAATTAATGCCTACATGGTTAAAGACTCCATCAATAATAATTTTTATATCGCGGCTATGACATTCTCTGATTAATTTGAGAAACAATTTATCGGCGGATGTCCATTGCCATGTTTTAGGAGATGAGGGATCTTCTTTTTGCCACATTTTTTCATCACCTTCTGGATCAGGTCCAAAATTGTTATCAATGTGATGGAACATAGTTGCTCCATATTTATGCAATGATGGTGATTCAAAGATGGGATTGAGATAAATGGCATTGATCCCGATTTTTTTTAAGTAATCGAGCTTGTTTAAAATGCCTTGGATGTCTCCGCCGTATCTTCTTCTCTGAGCATTAAAATAAAAGCCCATGCCATTTTCAGATTCCCAAGGTTGCATTTTATACCAGTCAGATTCCCAGGGACTAATTTTCCATGATTTGATTGGTTCAAAGGGCCAAGTCCCTTCCAGAGTCTCTTTGGTGGGATCATTGCTTCTGTCCCCGTTATTAAATCTTTCAGGAAATATTTGATACCAAATGGCATCTTTGGACCAGTCTGGAGGTGTCCCGGATGTCACATGATTCGTAATAGAAAGACCCAGGATAAGCAATGTGACCAGATTTCTTTTTTTCTGAAATTTTTCCATTAATATAAATAACCGATAGATTTTTAATTTAATAGGTAATCCTGAAAGTGGCTAGTTTCTTCAACTGATGTATCATATCAGATGTATGAACCTCAGCTCGGCACATATAATACTCTGAGTGTTATTGAAAAGCATGAATCCGGACTATTGCTTGATGGGAAGGAGTCTTTCGGATCTATTCTTCTGCCAAAGCGGTATGTAGGAGATGAGGTTCGTGTAGGAGATGACGTTAGGATTTTCCTTTATTTGGATTCAGAGGATAGACCAATAGCAACGACTGAATGTCCATATGCCGTTGTTGGTGAATTTGCATTTCTTGAAGTCATTGATTCTAACCGGGCAGGTTCTTTTCTGGATTGGGGATTGCAAAAGGATTTACTTCTCCCTTTTGGCGAGCAACCAAGAAGATTTAGAGTCGGCCAATCAGCTGTGGTTTATATTTATGTTGATCAGGTCAGTGGTAGAATCGTTGCGTCAGCAAAACTGAAGAAATATGTTTCCGAGGTTGCTCCTGTTGGTCTTCGCGGAGGGAATCAAGTCTCGATTATCTTAGTGGAAAAAACTGATATAGGCATTCGGGCTATTGTTAATAATGATTGTTGGGGGATCATAAAGGATGCAGAGATTGAATTGCTACCTTCAATAGGATCTAGGGTGCAGGGATATGTGAGCCGAATCCGATCAGATGGGCTGGTTGATCTGAGCTTGAATCCGCCAGGATATTCTAAAGTGCCTGCTGCGGCAGAGAAACTCTATGACCTATTAAAATCTACTGATGAAGGTTTCCTTGCGATTCATGACAAGAGTACCCCAGACTGCATAAGAGAATTCACGGGTATGAGTAAAAAAGTTTTCAAACAAGCAGTCGGCATGCTTTATAAGGACAGGAAAATAAAGATTGAAGACAGAGGAATTTCTCTTTCATAGTCAGAACACCTGCTCGAGGATTCTAGTGAAGTTTTGACTTGGAATAACTGAGAGGCTTTGTGCTTATGCAGAAATTAACTCCTTAACTGGTGGAGCAAATTTGGTCAGATCGATATTTTCTACTGCGATTTGATATTCTTCAAAACTAGGGATTCTTCCTAGGATTGCGGAAAGGACGACGACTGGCGTTGAAGAGAGTAATGATTCTCCTTTTTTGCGTTCTGAATCTTCAACGACTCTTCCTTGGAAGAGTCTGGTAGATGTTGCCATTACCGTATCGCCTTTCGCGGCTTTTTCTTGATTGCCCATGCACAGATTACAACCTGGCCTTTCAAGATACATCATGTTATCGTATTCTTTTCGTGCTGAATTTTTTGGATTATTGTCATCAAATTCGAACCCGGAATATTTTTGTAAAATATCCCAATCCCCCTCATCTTTAAGTTCCTCAATAATGTTATAGGTTGGGGCTGCTACTACTAGAGGAGCATTAAAATCAACTTTTCCCTGTTGATTTTCCAGATTCTTAAGCATTTGGGCAACTATCTTTAAATCCCCCTTGTGGACCATGCATGAACCTACAAAACCAAGATCTACCTTTTTTATTCCTTCATAATAAGAGAGGGCTCTAATGGTGTCGTGTGTGTAGCGCTTGGAAACATCTTCGTTATGGACATCAGGATCGGCAATCATGGGTTCAACAATTTGATCCAGATCTACGACGAATTCTGCAAAGTACTTGGCATTTGCATCTGGGGTTAAAGCTGGTTTCTCACCTGATCTTATTTGTGAGATTCTTTGATCCGCTTGATTCACCAGACCTGCTAAGACGCCCTCTTCGTTGTCCATCCCTTTGTCGATCATTATCTGAATTCTGTGCTTCGCAATCTCCAATGACTCGATCAACGTTTCATCTTGAGAAATGCAGATGGATGCTTTGGCCTTCATTTCTGCGGTCCAATCAGTGAATGTGAAGGCTTTGTCTGCAGGTAAAGTTCCTATGTGAACTTCTATGACTCTTCCCTGAAAGACATTATCTCCGAATTTCTTTAACATTTGAGCCTGGGTGGCATGAACTACGTCGCGAAAATCCATATAAGGCCTTAATTCTCCTTTAAATGTCACTTTGACTGATTCAGGGATAGGCATTGATACTTCACCCGTGGCAAGTGCAAGAGCAACTGTTCCCGAATCTGCTCCGAAGGCTACTCCCTTAGACATTCTTGTATGCGAATCACCTCCTATAATGATGGCCCATTCATCAACCGTTAGATCATTTAAAACCTTATGGATGACATCAGTCATGGAATGATATTCTCCTTCGGGATCTCGGGCCGTTATTAGCCCAAATTTATTCATAAACTTCATGAGTTTAGGAATATTGGTCTGAGCTTTCTTATCCCATACTGAAGCTGTATGGCATCCTGACTGATAAGCGGCATCCACGGTAGGAGAGATAATTGTCGCAGCCATGGCCTCCAATTCTTGAGATGTCATTAAGCCAGTAGTGTCTTGTGATCCTACAATATTTACCTCCNCCCTGACATCTGAACCAGCATGTAGGTCCAATCCTTTTGTTGTTCCAACTGCATTTCTATTAAAGATTTTTTCCACTGCTGTTAGGCCTTGTCCCTGATGAGAAATCTCCTTGGCCTGTGCAAATACAGGTTGTAAATCTATCCCTAGTGTTTTAGTTGCAAAACTCTGTAGTTTTTTACCAAAAACAACTGCATATGAACCTCCGGATCTTATGAATTCGATTTTTTGAGAGGTCAAGGCTGGTGAGATATCAACTAGTTCTTTATCTTTAAGAAATAATTTTTTCTTTTTGGTATTAATCGTTAGAACCGTTCCTGTTTTTACGGAGTAAACTTGCTCAATAATAGGGTCGCCATTCTCATCTAAAATCGGATTACCTTCCGGATCGAATTTTTTCACCCAGTTTCTCAGGTCTATCCCAATCCCGCCAGTCACGCTGACAGTTGTTAGAAAAATAGGAGAGATTCCATTGGTGCCTGCCACTATAGGAAAAATATTTACAAAAGGGACATAAGGACTTGCCTGCTTGCCTGTCCATAACGCGACGTTATTCACTCCAGACATTCTGGATGATCCCACTCCCATGGTTCCTTTCTCCGCAATTAGCATTACGCTCTTGTCAGGATGTAGCTTTTGTAGTGCCTTTATCTCATTTTGCGCAGTCACAGAAATCATACACTTCCCATGAAGTTCCCGATCGGATCGAGAATGTGCCTGATTGCCTGGAGATAGTAAATCGGTAGAGATATCTCCTTCTCCGGCGATGTATGTCACGACATCAATTTCTTCTTCTACTTCCGGAAGTTTTGTGAAGAACTCTGCTTTAGCATAACTTTCAAGGATCTCTTTAGCGATGCTATTGCCGTTTTTGAAAGCAACTTCGAGTCGTTCAGTATCCGCTTCATATAAGAACACCTGTGTCTTTAAGACCTTTGCAGCTTCACTTGCGATTGATATATCATCACTCAAGGCTAAATTAAGCAGAACCTTAACGGATGGCCCGCCTTTCATATGAGATAGTAATTCAAATGCAAATGCCGGTGAAATTTCTTCGACTAGTGAAGTTTCCAGAATAATCTCTTCTAGGAAAATGGCTTTTTCTCTTGCCGCATTTGTTGTGCCCGGAAGAGTATTATAAATTAAGAAATCAAGGGACTCTTTTCTATATTGATTATCAAGATCTTTTATTTGTGTAATAATTTCGGCTAACAGTTCTCCACTATCAATAGGTTTAGGATTTAACCCTTGAGTCTTTCGGTCCTCAATCTCTTTGATATATTCTTGATAGATACTCATGCCTGATCAGTGAATAAAGATTAAAGCCAATGTTAGCGTGTTTTGGGGAATAGTAGTTAGTAAAGTTCTTCGATGATCTACCATAGTGCGGATAAATGTAGAAATTGGGGCTTCTATATTAGTTTCCTATTTGCTTTCGGCAAGTAATCAACAGAGCTTGATCGGCATTAATTGCATAATTTTATCATATAATCTCTGAGTTGCCTTGAGATTGCATGCTTGAGGTACTATTTTTTTTGGTGTTAAAGGTTCATCAGCTTCGGTTCCTAGACTGGCATCCTTTGAATTTTGAAGTTAATTCAGGAAATTGCTTGGGAATAATGGGTAGGTCGGGTTCAGGCAAAACTCTACTCTTGAGGGCTATTGCTGATCTTGATCTGAATGAAGGTAAGGTCTGTATTAACGGGTTCTTGAGAGATGATATGTCTGGCCCTGAATGGAGAAGAAAAGTTGGTCTAATGACATCCGAATCTAAGTGGTGGAATGAATCGGTTGGTGAGCATTTTGAAGTCCCTGCATTGAATCTTTTACGTGAATTAGGATTCGCCGATGAATCGGTACTCCAGTGGAATGTTTCAAGATTGTCTTCTGGTGAAAAACAGAGATTGGCTCTTGCGCGGCTCCTTTCAAGATCTCCGGAGGCTCTTTTGCTTGATGAGCCTACTGCTAATCTTGACTCTACTTCAGTGTCCTTAGTTGAAAATGTAATTGATAATTACAGAAAAGAATATTCGGTTCCTGTGATTTGGGTAGCTCATGATCAATCACAGCTGAAGCGTGTGTCGGATATTAGGATGTCAATGAATGATAAAAAATTAGATGAGTTGGCATGATTATTAGTGAGATCATTATAAGCCTATCGAATCAAAGGATTTTCTTGGCATGCGTTTTGGTCATAGTTCTTGCTCTTACAACATGGAGAGCAAATTTAAGATTAACTAAGCCCCTTCTTATTGCATCGTTCAGGTTAATAATACAATTATCACTGGTAGGGTTGATTCTTGAATATGTTTTTGAAATTAATAACTTACTGCCGGTGGCTTTGATTGCCATGGTGATGTTGCTTGTGGCTGGAAGGGAAGTGTCAGTTAGATAGAAATATCGAATAAGTGGACGATGGGGTTATGGGATCGGCACGAGTTCAATGTTCGTTTCATCTTTCGCGGTTTCTGTTTTTGGGTTAGCTGCAATTATTCGTGCTGATAATTGGTGGGAACCCAGATATTCGATACCCGTACTGGGTATGTTATTGGGTAATACAATGACGGCAGTTGCCTTAAGTCTAGATAGATTCACGACTTATGTTTGGGAAAGGCGTGAAATAATAGAGGCGAAGCTTTTGCTTGGTCATACTTCTAAAGAAGCTTTAAATACAATTTTGCGAGATTCCCTTCGAGCAGGCCTTATGCCTGTCATTAATTCGATGGCGATTGCGGGTATTGTTAGCTTACCGGGTATGATGACCGGTCAGATCCTTGCCGGGAATTCTCCTAATGATGCAGTTCGTTATCAAATCGTTATATGGTTATTAATTGCTGCAGGGTGTGGTTTTGGGAGCATTCTAGTTGTTAAAATGGCTGCAAATAGAGTCTTTGATGAAAGGCAGAGACTAAGAATAGACCGGATATATAAGGTGTAATGGTCCTAGATTATTAGATTTTGAAATAAAAAGTGGCGTAACTTGTGGCTTCTAATTCCTCTGCTCGCATGCGTTTATTTCGTGCATGCTCTCCCCAGCTTTCCATAAATATTACTTCACCTGTTTTTTTATTAAAACCGGTAATAACAGAAGCGTGACCAGGCGCATCCTTTGATGTTGGCCAGGTGAGCCGATCATTAGGTGTCAATTCAGGTAGTTTGGCACCGTGTGCTGCTGCGCTGTGCAATAGGTTTCTTTTGTGACTGTACCGGCGCCAAACGACAATGGGGAAACCTTTTTCTATATATTTCTGCGCTCTGTCAAAATCAAAGCTTCGCCCCCTCTGTAGGACAGCATCACTTTCTTCTGCAGCTGCGCGGTAAAGGTCAAGCATTTTGGATCCTTTTGCGGTGTTAAAGTAACGGAATTTTGCTCCTGCTGCTAGAGCGTCAGTTCCTAACCTGAGTCCCAGATAATGGGTTGCCATCCCAAGTGTGCTAATTGCACAATATGGTCTCTGGCCTTGTAGGAACATCGGAATTCCATTTATCTTTATATCTCCACTTTCCCGTACCTGTACATTTTGCTGAAGTTGTTTTCTCCTTTCTCGCTTGACCAGTTTTGTAGTTTCTGAGCTTAAGTACGTTTTGCTAACGTCTTCACTTCTCATGATTATCAAGCAGATATTTTGGCCGTCCTTGGCTGATACCCGTAAAGTTAAATCCCCATACTTATAATCATTATAAGTGTTACGGAGAAAATCGGTTTGTCCTACAAAGGACTCTTCAGGTCTGTGTTTTGTGTACTTATAAAGCGCCTTGTTGATTGATGATTCTATGGTTTCATAAGTTTTTTTAAATTCTCTTTTCAGCGATTTAATGTCTTGGGTATTGGTAGTTGTTTTTGTTTGGTTAAAGAATTTTTCTGAATCCAAATACAGAATTGAAATTGATTTCAATTTACCTTTTTCCTCATTCGCATAAACAGAAATTGAGTGCCGACCAAAGAGCATTGGATTCACACTTAGAATTTTAACTTCATCACCATCTAGTGAGGGTATAGATTTCCATGTTCCAGGTAATTTATTATTGATCCACACGGGAGCGGCAATCAGGTCATCTGTGAAGTCCTCATTAATTATCCTTGGTTCAAAGGTCGCTCCAAATAAATTTCCTCCGAAATTTTGAGGGATTGCTAAGCAGCTAAGAGATATGCTGAGATAAGATGCGATAAATAATATCAAAGTCTTCATAAGTCCTGAATCATTAAACATCTTTTCTTTGTATTCAGCAAGGCGCGAGAAATCCTCTCTGAAGTGAAGGATTGCTATTTGTCAGAGGCTTTGGCATGAGGTTTGCTGAGTAATGGATCATAGAGTGAGAGTATATCCGCCGGGACATTCTTTCAGTTTTTGCAATTTGAACCTGACTTTTAGAGCTTAAATCGGGTATTTGTGAAATTAATGTCCTGGCGGATTTTTTTTGCAGTGAATCGCATGGATAATCAGAGTCCAATTTTAAAATGTCTTTTTAAGGATCTATTGCGTGAACTCATTGCTGAACGATAATGATATTATGCCATTGAATGAAGCAGTTCAATTCTACAACCGATATTCAGGGAAAGTTGAGACAGAGGCCATTTATGGCGAAAAGTATTTAAAATTTATTTATGCGAATCCCCTTGGTAAGATCGCGCTTTGGTCTGCAGTAAAGCGTGCATGGTTTTCAGGTTGGTATGGGAACCGGATGAGGAGCCCCAATTCAGTTAGGAGAATCTTGCCTTTCATTGACTGTTATGAATTGGATTCTGATGATTTTCTTCTCAATGTGAGTGAGTTCAAATCTTTCGATGATTTTTTCAGCAGAAAGCTTAAACCTTCAAAAAGACCAATAGACTCTTCAAAACAAACAGTTGTTTTTCCGGCGGACGGGCGTCATTTGGCAATTAACAATGTTTCCATGGATCAGCCCTTATGGGCTAAGGGTCAAAAACTGAAAATCGAGCAGTTATTGGGTGGATATGAGACCGCAGAGCGCTATGAGAATGGCGCGGTATTGGTATCAAGATTATGCCCTATTGATTATCACCGGTTCCACTTTCCTTGTGATGGTAATGCATCATCTTCATTTCCAATAAATGGATTTTTATATTCTGTGAACCCAATTGCCCTTAAGAGAAACATTTCATATTTGTGGCATAATAGGCGATTCATAACCGAACTTGATTCTGAAAATTTCGGAAGAATTTTGCTGGTCGAAATTGGTGCAACTTGTGTTGGAGGTATTCAGCAGACTTATGATTCTGGTCCGGTCACAAAGGGTTCTGAGAAAGGTTTTTTTCATTTTGGCGGATCAATGACAATGATATTCTTCGAAAAGGAAAGGATCATCTTTTCAGAGGATNTCCTTGAGAACGGCAAGATGGGCCGTGAGGTGTATGCGAGAATGGGTGATATTTGTGCCAAGGCAATATGACATTTGCCTACTAATACTCACGGTCCAGAAGGTAATTTGCCAATTCTTTTAGCCGCGTTCCTGATTTACCAAAAATCTTTAAAGAATTGATAGCGGTCTTAGTTAGTTTTGCTGCTTCATTTCTTGATTTCCTAAGACCATAAATCGCAGGGTAAGTTGATTTATTTACAGCTTCATCTTTACCCGCGCTTTTTCCAAGTTTTTCACTTGTTTGAGTAACATCCAAAATATCATCAATGATTTGAAAAGCGAGGCCTGTGGAGTGGCCAAAATTCGTTAGAGCTTCAATTTTTTTTGGGGTGGCAGCTGCAGACATTGCTCCCAATTTTAATGAGCATGTCAGAAGTGCCGCTGTCTTGCTTTCATGAATGAATCTGAGAGCCTTTGGTCCTAACTTTGCATTTTCACCCTCAATGTCTAAGACCTGCCCCCCAACCAGATGCCTGCTGCCGGATGTTATAGCAAGCTCTTTGACCATGTCGCCCACATCGTATCGGTGATTGGGATTCGATTTTCCTACAATTTCAAAGGCTAGTGTCAGGAGGGCATCTCCGGCCAGAACCGCGACTGGCTCCCCGAACACTTTATGATTTGTTGGTTTGCCACGACGAAAATCATCATCATCCATGCATGGAAGGTCATCATGAATTAGAGAATAAGTGTGTATGCACTCAACTGCGCATGCCGCATGCATGGCTTGATCTATATTTCCTCCACACGCTTCGGCCGCAGCTATGCATAAGATTGGTCGTAGCCTCTTGCCGCCAGCAAATAAGCTGTATCGCATAGATTTATGCAATGTTTTGGGTCTTATTGACCCGCGGGGCAGGAACTCATTAAGGGCCTTGTCGATCAGTTTGCGCTGAGTCGTAGTATAAATTTTGAGGTCGGTCTTGGAATCCGCACTATTCTTATTTTTCATACAAGGAGTTCGGCTATTTGTACGGCATTGAGAGCTGCCCCTTTGCGAACCTGATCACCGACTACCCATAAGGATAATGCATTATCAAGTACAATGTCTTCCCTAATGCGTCCTACTAAACACTCATCTTTCTCAGTAGTATCAAGGGGCGTTGGAAAAATCCCAGAATCCGGTTCGTCTCGAACACTCACACCTGGAGCGGCATTAATTAGTTCTCGAGCTTTATGGATGTCAGGTTTTGATGAGAATTGAGCTGTAACTGACACTGAGTGGGAGCGGTAAACGGGGACCCTTACACAAGTGACTGAAGTTTTTAAAGTGGAGTGACCAAGAATCTTGCGCCCTTCATTTTCCATTTTCATTTCCTCTTTTGTATAACCGTTTTCAAGGAACTGATCGACTTGGGGGATTACATTATAAGCTATTTGATGAGGATAAACGTTGCGTTCAATACTTGAACCTTCGTTGATTGCTCTTATTTGGTTTTTTAGCTCTTCTATGCCTTGTGCACCACTTCCTGAAACGGCCTGATAACTTGATGCAATGATTCCCCTGACTTGCCATTCCTTATGCAAAGGATTTAATCCCATTAACGTAACAATTGTTGTGCAGTTGGGGTTGGCAATGATTCCTTTGTTTGGATTAATTGCTTCGGGATTTATTTCAGGTATTATCAGTGGTACATCCGGATCCATCCTAAAGGCAGATGAATTATCTATTACTACTGTACCAGATTCGATTGCCGATGGTGCGAATTCCTTAGAAATTCCTCCACCAGCGCTGAAAAGGGCAATGTCNACTCCATCAAATGAATTAGTTGTTAATTCTTGGACGGCAATTTCCTCCCCTTTGAAAGAAACTTTTTTTCCGGCAGATCTTGCTGATGCTAGTAAAGTAAGCTTACTGATTGGAAAATTTCTTTTTTCCAAACATTGTATCATTTCCTGCCCAACGGCTCCNGTTATTCCGACGATAGCTACGTGTGGTTCTGACATTAATTTAAATACTTTTGAGTCGTTTCTTGCTTGATGAGAATTTTAGCGTCTGGTTAACAGGATGCAAACGGGAGTAGCATATCGGGTCGAAGTTTCTGTTAAAGATCAGCAATTACGTGTTTTTGACGGAAATGTTGAGCATAGAGCATATATTATTTCAACCTCCAAGTATGGGACTGGCAATGAAATTGACAGTAATAAGACTCCATTAGGGTATTTTGAAATTAAGGAAAAGATTGGTGATGGGGAAAAGTTTGGAACTATTTTCAAGGGCCGTTACCCAGTAGGTGTTTTTGATTTCTCTGAGTATTCGGATGAAGACCTGATTTTGAGTAGGATCCTTTGGCTGAACGGTACTGATCCAGAGAATGCCAATACATTTGATAGATACATTTATATTCATGGCACTAACCATGAGGATTCATTGGGTCAACCCAAGAGTTGCGGATGTATAAGAATGTTCAATGAGGATATTTTAGAGCTTTATGAATTGTTACCGATTGGTACATCTATTTTTATTTATGACTAGTAAGGTAGAGCTTGCAAAGGCGATTCTGTCGTTTAGTTTTATTGCGAACAATAATTAATTTAATTTTACTCAATATAAAAAGATCTATGAAAGCGATTCGTATCATATTATTAGTAGCTGCATCAATTGGCCTAATGACGTTGGGAGCATGTAAGAGCAAAAATGCAGGTTACCAGAACACTCCAGCAGTTGCTCCTGGAAGTTACATCGACAGTGGTAAATAGTTCTGAGTAGTTTTTTTTCGAGAGGCAGGTGAACTTAGTTCACCTGCCTCTTTTTACTTACAAAATCACTATTTTTTTTCAGGAATCGCCATGGCAGGTCAATCGAACGAGTGATTCCGACTCTGGTGTCTGTATCAATTTTCGTTTCAATGTTTGTTTCCTCAAACCAAAAACGACTTTGTCTGGAAGTGAAGGACTTGCCGTGATATTTGCCGTTAATACCCATAGCGATTGTCAATTTTCCAGGACCTGAACAGAGGTCTTTCATTTTGCTTTTGTTGCGGCGCTTCCGCATTAAATCTACACCTTTTTCCGGTTCGAGGGCTCTTAGAAGTACGAACCCATTACCTTTTGGTCCCTTAGTGAGGACGTTTGCTAGCCAATACATTCCATAATTGAGATAAACATATGATGATCCCGCGCCGTAATTTGAAACAAACTTGCGAGAACTTGGACGAGTAAAAGTATGAGCAGCTTCATCTCCTTTCGCAGCATAAGCTTCAGTTTCTACTATGACGCCAGAGCACTTCTTAGATACTATTCGTTTTCCGATAAGATTGCGTGCAGCTGAGACGGGATCAGTTCTAAAGAAATCTGATTGTATTCTCATTGGATTAGCAAGTTTTATAACCCTGTAGGATGATCAATNAATTGTTTCTTCAATTTATATTTCCTTGCCAAATGGTTGGCTAGGGCCGTGACGCCAAAAGTTTCAGTGGAGTAATGACCTGCATAGATGAGGTTTATTCCAAGTTCTTCCGCTTGGGTGAATGTGTGATGCTGACCTTCTCCGGTAATGAATGTATCAATTCCTTCTTTTGCAACAGCATCAACATATGTCCCTGCTCCTCCTGTGATTATCCCTAATTTCTTTATTTTTGCAGGGCCNCCAGGTGCAATGTGAATTTTATTTTTCAGGGCCTTTTCTATTTTCTTTAAAAGATTAGAACGATTCATCTCTACATCAAAGCGAAGTCCTGTATGAATTCCTTGCCAGTCCAGAAATGGGATGCCTTTGGTTAGCCCGATTGACTTTGCAAATAAAACATTATTGCCAAATCTTTTATGAACATCGAGTGGGATATGAGAGGAATAAATCGCCATTCCTGAATCCATTGCNATTTTAATTTTTTTATAAAGGGCCCCATCGATTCTTTGTGCGCCGCCCCAGAATAGACCATGATGCACAAGCAGAAGGTCGATGTTTTCTTTTGCCGCTTCTTGAATTACAGGTAAAGCAGCGTCAACGGCTGCNCCTACTTTATTAATGTTTTTTTTACCTCTTAATTGGAGACCATTGATTGCTCCTGGATAGTCAGGGATTTGCTTAATTTTTAATTCTTGATCCAGATAAGCTATAATTTTGTCCAGCTTGTGCATCTGATACTCTTGCGCACACTGCTCTTCACGTCTAGTCTCACCGTCCTATGCTTAAAGCCGGAATAGTAGGGATGCCAAATGTTGGTAAATCCACCTTGTTTAATGCCTTAACGCGGAACCGAAACGCGGAAGCGGCGAATTATCCCTTTTGTACGATTGATCCAAATGTTGGTGTCGTTACTGTCCCTGACGCNAGNTTGGAGGTTCTAAGTGAAATGTCTGATTCCGAGAAAGTCATTCCGGCAGCGATAGAATTTGTAGATATCGCAGGGTTGGTTCAGGGCGCTTCTGAAGGNGCTGGCCTTGGTAACAAGTTTCTAGCAAACATTCGTGAGACGGATGCCATTGTACAAGTCGTTCGTTGTTTTGAAAATGATGACATCATCCATGAATTGGGAACTGTTGATCCCTTAAGAGACATTGAAATTATCAATGCTGAACTTATTCTGGCGGATCATGCTTCGTTAACAAAGCGCAGGGTGTCACGCGAAAAAAAATCCAGAGGGAATGACAAGGAGGCCAAGAGAGAGTTGGAAGTGATTGATAAGATCTTGCCGCACCTTGACGAAGGTAAACCTGCAATTACTGCTGACATTAATGATGATGATTATGAAATAATGAAGGAGTTTTTCCTGCTCACCTCTAAGCGAACAATTTTTGCATGCAATGTGTCTGAAGATGATCTTGCAGAAACCATAAATAGCCCATCAGACAACTCAATGGTTGCAAGGGTTCAGCAGTATGCTGANGAAACGCATGGTGCAGAGGTAATTATAATTTCGGCTCGAATTGAGGAGGAACTCATTGATATATCGCCTGAGGAGGCCAAGGAATTTTTGGCTGACATGGGAGTCGCTGATAGTGGTTTTTCAACAATGATCCGCTCAGTGTACAAGTTGCTTGGTCTAAGTACATATCTTACTACCGGCGAGAAAGAGACTAGGGCCTGGACTATCAGGACCGGAGCCAAGGCTCCTGAAGCGGCAGGAGTCATTCATACTGATTTTGAACGAGGCTTCATTGCGGCGGAAGTGTTGCATTATGATGATTATGTGGAGTTTGAATCAAAGGCTGCAGCCCGTGATGCGGGTAAGCTTCGCATTGAAGGCAAAGAATATGAAGTCAAAGACGGTGATGTTATAGAATTCCGTTTTAACGTCTGAAAAGCTATAATTGCCCAATAAACCTGTCATTGGGCATTTTCATCCAAAGCGAAATGGATGTGGGGTGCGTATAGGTCCGGCTCCAAAAGGAATGAATCATGT
The DNA here is from genome assembly GCA_002708885.1 of Verrucomicrobiales bacterium. Lineage (GTDB taxonomy): Bacteria > Verrucomicrobiota > Verrucomicrobiia > Verrucomicrobiales > DEV007 > EC70. Next base: position 34,778 of record PAPL01000012.1, read on the forward strand.
CCTTTCTCAGAGTGCACTGTTATATGCATCGGAGTAATGCCGCCTTCGCTTATTGCGGAAACGAGCTCTTCTTGCTGATCAGGATAAAAACAAACATCAGAATTGATAGTAAAGATTAGATATTTCTGATGGGCACACCTACTAAACATTGTTGCGTAATCACTGAACCCTGACTCTTCTAATATATCGAAGTTTTGCCATGCATCCATTATACGAAGATAAGTGTTAGCATCAAAGCGCTTCACGAATTTCTGGCCCTGATGACGCATGTAGGACTCGACCGGTGACTGTATTTGGTACCATGTTGATTCTTCACTTTCTTTTTTCACCTCTTGGCTAGCGCGCCTTTCCAGAGTCGCCAGTGAGATGAAGACTTTGTGCCCAATCATTCTAGCTAGTGCGAGTCCATTCTCGGGTGCTTGTTTATCGTAATAATTTCCCCCTAGAAAATTACTATCTGATTCTATAGCTGTGATTTGTTCTATGTTGTGAATCCGTTGCAGAATAGAGGTTTTGATACCACTGGCNAGGGCCACAATATTTTTTACNTTTGCCGGATGCTGTGTTGCTAGGCTAACAGCCATGAGCCCTCCCAATGAACTTCCTGCCACTGCATGAAGTTTTTCTATTTCCAAATAGTTAAGCAATTCAATCTGTGAATTAACGATATCTTTGATGCTGATGCGGGGAAACGAACCTCCGAAAGGCTTTCCTGTTTCAGGATTAATTGAACTTGGGCCAGTTGATCCGTAACACCCGCCAAGATAGTTGGCGCAAATCACACAATACTTATCAGTGTCAAGCGCCTTGCCAGATCCTATAAAATCATTCCACCATCCTGTTTGGCATTCTTTGTCCCACTCGATAGAGAGTCCTTCTATATTTTCTGTAATACCAGCCGCGTGTTGACTGGCACTTAATGCATGGAAAAGGAGAATGACATTATTTTTATTTTGAGACATTTGCCCATATATCTCATAAGCCAGAGTAAAATTAGTTAGTTTTTCCCCACACTTAAGCTCGAAAGGAGCCTCTTTGTCATTAAAGTGGAAGAACTGTGTATTTGTCTGGGCTATGCTATTTGGCATTGAATAAAGAGTGTAGTCTTTAAATTAATAATGACTAACAACGAATTTCGGGCGAATAAGCGGAATGTCAGCTAAAAAATATAACGGACTTGAAGCGGAANTGTATGATCTTTTCCGAGGCAGTGATGATTTTGATNAGATAGGATATTATGTTGATTTAGCANTTAATAAGGGAGGTGATTGCTTGGATGTGGGTTGTGGAACGGGCCGTGTTCTTATACCGATTGCTCAAGAGGGCGTGGAAATAACAGGTCTGGACAATTCTACTGCAATGCTTAACGAATGTAGAAAAAGACTTTCTAATGAAGGAATTAAAGCTGATCTGATTGAGCAGGATATGACTAGCTTTAATTGCGGGAGAAANTTCGATTTGATTATTATTCCTGGTGGNAGTTTTCAATTACTTGATGAGCGAGATGATGCTTTAGCAGCATTGAGGAATCTTCGCGACAATTTACAGCCTGAAGGTCTCTTTGCTATGAGCCTTTTTATGCCTTTTTACGAGATTTCACACGAGTCTTTAGATGGGGTTTGGCGCTTAGAGAAGGATGAAAGAATTGAAGGTTCTGATCGTCGAGCCCTTTGTCACTCCTGTATTGATTTAGATCGATGCGAAAACTTAATGGAGGTTCGTCATCGATTTGAGGTAATTAATGCTAAGGGAATTGCTGAATCATCTGAGATTAAGTTTTCTCGACTCAGATGGTATGGGAAATATGAGATTCAATTATTATTAGAGAGAGCAGGATTTAGCAGCGTTACGGTTTCTGGAGACTTTGAAGATGATGTTTTTCNAGACGGTCATGCGGTGATGTCGGTTTGTGCTGTTAAGTAGTTTTTTGCTATGGGCGAGAATGTGAGAGAAGTTGCGGAACGTATCCTTTTNTCTTCTTCTTTGGAGGATAAATTATTATTAGGTCCGCGCGATGCCGAAGATAATTGTTGTGGTAAAGCTATTAGGACACCGCAATTTCCTGAAAGACCTGAATCATTAATTATAGGTGGCCGCGGGGTCCGCGCTGATTTTCCTGGTCCGAGTCAAATCACTGACGAGAAAGAGCGAGGTGTAATGATGCATTTCTTGGCAAATCATGAACTCTTAGCCGCTGAATTAATGGCGCTGGTTTTACTGAAATTCCCTGACGCGCCTAAAGATTATCGTGCTGGAGTTTATGAGGCAATGCGTGAAGAGCAGATGCACACAAAGATGTATCTCAGACGAATGCGTGATTGTGGTATTTCTTTTGGAGAATTGCCATTAAATGATTATTTCTGGCGAATCGTTTCTTCAATGGATACTGTAATAGATTTTGTTGTCAGAATGAATCTGACCTTTGAGCAAGCCAACTTAGACTATTCCAAGTTTTATGCCGAACAGTTCAGGGTCATTGGAGATACTGGTACCGCTGCTGTTTTAGACAAAATCTATCAAGACGAGATTAACCACGTTGGTCATGGGCTAAAGTGGTTAAGGCATTGGAAAAAAAGAAATCATTCTGATTGGGAGGCATTTAGTAGCTCTTTGCAATTTCCATTATCACCTTCCAGAGCAAAGGGAATGGTTCCATTTAATACAGAGGGGCGTCTTGATGCTGGTTTTGATAAGGAATTTATTTCTCAGATGAAAATTTCCAGTCAATCGAGGGGAAGAACTCCCGTCGTTCACTGGTTTAACCCAAATGCGGAGCTGTATTCTCTTGCCTCCGTGCGCGGGGTTCAATTCTCTGCCAATCGATTTGAAAAGGCGATCGAGGAAGACTTGGAAATTCTGATGTTTGCGTGGAGTCGGAAAGACGATATTGCGTTGTTCCGTAATGTTCCTTCAGTTGAGCATTTAAAGAGGCTACAAGATATGGGCCTCCAATTNCCTGAAGTGATGTCCAGCCATGATCTTGATGGGCGGAAGCTTGGCGGTTTACGGCCATGGGCATGGTCTGGAGATGCGTCCGATTTATTAAAGTCCCACAGGCAGGCGGTATCGGATCGAGTGACTTGGCAGTGGAGGGAACCAGTCCCAGAGGCTTGGCTCTCTAAAGAAATTGGTGTTCGTTTGGAAGANAAANTAGGAATTCGGGATNCGATGAGTCGATTTTGTAGNAATCTGAGTGAGGTGATGGATGTGCTACAAGGAACAGCGATTCTTTTCAAATCTCCTTATGGATGTTCGGGGAAAGGGCACATGGTTGCAAAATCGTTTTCTAAAGACGTACAAGCATGGGCTGATAAAAAAATTCAACTGCATGGATACATAGTTGCAGAACCTTTACTGCAGAGGGTCGAAGATTTTTCAGTTTTATATGAAATGCAGGATGGCGAGATAGAATGCTTAGGAATGACTCAGCTCATTAATGATTCCCGGGGGCAGTTCAAAGGAATAAGATTGGCTCCAAGATTCAGTAAGATGCTCAGTCCGGAAGTTTCAGAATTTTTGTTNAAGGAAGCTGATTTTATGGCTTGGTATAACGAAAAGATACCTTCAACTATATTAAAGCTTTTGTCAGGATATTCTGGGCCAGTGGGGGTTGATGCTCTGGTCTGGCGTGATGATCAGGGAAAGCTCATGTTGAGGCACGTTATTGAACTAAATGTTCGCATCACAATGGGAAGAGTGGCTCTTGAATTGCAAAAAAAACTCAACCCAAATGGATGGTCTCATTTCAGTGTTCAACGAAAGAAAAAATACAAAGGAGAAGGTGTTGTATTAAATGATCTCAACGAAGCAAAAGAGTTCCTAGCAGTTTGGGAATCTCATCAAGGTGATTCAACGGCCTTTATACGGAAGTAGACTCTTCTAGAAGTTAACGGGTTGGGTGTCGAATACGTTATGGTGACGGTNCCGTCTCCGTTTTCTGATTGCTCTTTTAAGGTTAATTGATCCTCGGAGGTGATCCAATTGACTAGGTCAGTGGAACTTTCAATAATGATCTTGTANCCCTTAATATTTTTCAGACGCTTGATTTTGAATTCGAAATTACCAGTTTCATTGGTTCTTTCCTGCTTCAGGAATTGCTCATAAATTCTTGATTCAGATTTCCTTGGATTACTGCCAAGAAGGTATTCAAGTATGTTTGCAACACCATCCGAATCCGCGTCAGCGAGGGGGCCTGATAGCGAAGGATTAGTGATTTCCTCGGTAGTGAAAAAAAGTTCCCTCCAGTCAAATCTATCATTCTGTGTTGTTCCTGGCGAAGGTGCCGCGGCTTTCCAGCTGGACGGATCTCCCGCATATCTTACAGGGTCTGTTCTATGTAATGAATTTCCTAAGCCATCTGCAGAAGAAGGCCACGGTTCCTGATCTGAGTATTCAGCGATATCAATTGAGACTTTCAGATCGGGTTCGCCGTTTATAATGGATTTTTCTGGAATCTTTATTCTGATTCGTTCACCTCNATTATCTAGGGAACCAACGAATGGTCCAAAGATTGATACTTTTTCGGGAACGTTATAATTATTGCGGAAAGTCGCAGGATCTTCCTTGACGATTAGTAAAATATCTTCAGGGAGAAGATTNGAATCAGGATCATCAAACTGAAAATCGATTCCACTAATTTCGGTGCCTTGAAGATTAAATGGTGAGGATCCAATGTTCTTAATTTCTATGTATTCTTTATTATTATTATCAGGATGATACATTAATTCGGTGATTATGAGGGGGCCAGATATGGGGGCGGAATTTGCGGATCCGAATGTCTGGGAAGACATTGGTACGTAGCGTGTCTTTCCATCAGAAGTGACATGTCTGCCTATGGAAAATCCAGACGCGGAGTCTCCGAACCTGAACCCGTCAACGTAACCTATTCTTTGGCCATTTACATTATTTGCAATCAGATAGACCTCTTCTCCGAATGAGTCTAATGCGAAATTCTGAAAATCATTTTCACTGAAAATTAGATAACTNTTTTCAGCTAATTGGGCATCATCAGGTATCTTGAATTTAAGCGGGTCCCTGAGGTTGTCCGTGAGCAACCATCCTGAGATGTTAACTGGAAAAGGATTGGGGTTGTATAGTTCTATTGTGTCCATTTGAGGAGGCACTGAATTACTTAGAATTTCGTTAATGAAGATATCGGGAATCTCGGATTTAGCTGGTTCTTTGATGCCCGGAGAACCAAGGAGTGTCCTGCTTTGACGCCATTCATTAATTTCCCGGACAAGTGAATGTCCTTCTTCGGCAATATTGTCAGGATAGGAAATTGTTTGAATAATTTNCCCGTCACTTGCAATTAACTGCAGTTCTTCTCCCCCATTATCAAGTGCTCCAGAAAACTNACCAGCTATTGGATAATCTCTGGNGGTGCCATAAATTTTTTCAAATTCTTCAAGATTTCCTACGATGACCGTACTTTGTTGNGGCTCGAGNGTTAATCCTGGAAACGTGAATTTGATACCTTTATTAAAGCTNACTCCGGTAAGAGATATGGGATTCGCTGAAGTGTTTTGTAACTCGATCCATTCGAAATCGCTATTATTTGATTCGGGTCCTGCAAATTCATAAGGATCATACATTATTTCTGTAATGGTAAGATTAGACGCTGATGCTGGGTCCTCATTGATGAGGTATTCGACCTTGAGGGGTGCACTCCAACCTGTTCCTACTGGGGTCTGTCCTGAGCTAGTGGAATTTCCTCCATCACTGTCAAAGACCCTAGCGAAGATTCGTGCTGTTTTTTGGAGANTGATTGGGCCAGTNTACTTGAATCCGTTAGTTCCTCCTTCTCCGGCATCTTCGTCAAATCCAGTTATTAATTTTACTTGATTTAGAAAGTCACTACTTGAAGTGCTTTCGTTTAGTGCGTGGATNGCGAGCAGGTTTTGGCCGGCTCTTAGCTGGTTGATGTAATTGCTAGCGTCGAATTTTTGAAAGAGGGTGGCTGATCCGTCATCATGGGTTTGAGTTGCTGACGAATTCCAATTAAGGTTTGTAGGTGCTTGCGAAGATGCGATTCGGGTACCGTTCAGGTAAGCAACGAATCCGTCATCATATCGCATTTGAAGGATCATGTAGTTCCACTCTTCGATATCTGCTTGAGTCAGATTGAATTTGACTCTGATGTAGCAAGAGGTTCTCCCGCTCATTTCGTCATCAACATCTATATTAATGTATGGATCATAGCCATTGCTCCTCTCATAGCCCACGCCGTTCGTTCCTTGTATCCAGGATCCGTCATTGAAGTTTAGGTCTCTGTACCATGATGAACTTATGTTGGAGTTTGGTACAAATGCCCGGACGTTAACATCTTCATCTATTATGGTAGTTCCATTCAATGGTTCTGATTGGGCTTTCGGTCGAGGATCGCTACCATCAAGTGTGTAATAGATGTTCTGATTTCCTGCCAGATTTGCGTTGAGTGTGATTTTAGTGCCTGGTGGATAATTCCCCGCTTCTGTATTTGTTCTTGGCGTTGGTGCAAATTGTCTGTCCATCCAATCGAGACGAGTTTCTAGCCAGTCCTTGAGATGATTAATTTCTCCCTGATAGCTGCCGAAACGTGGCTGATCAGACCATCTCCGGAAATTTCTTGCCTGAGCCTCATTGAGTTCAGTAGCCATATTATCGATAATCGAATGTACGTTTGGAGTTGCAAATGCACCTTCACGGAGCTCGAAGTAGCGATCTATATAGACTTGCCAGAAATTTTCATTATCGAATAAAGATCCCCACCAAGGGAAAGTAAAATAGGATGTACCTCCGGACCATGTTGAAGGATTGTTGTCNCGCCCGTCCGTTGATTCCATGGAACGGTCAAAGTCCCATATCGGACCATACTCGAGTTTTTCATTTCTTTTTTTATGAAAGAAAGTTGAGAGTCTTAGCGCATCCGCATTGAGTGTTAAGATATTTAGCAGATGATGATCTACCCAGGACAGGGTATCAATGTATTCTTCAAATTTGTCGGTGCTGAGGGCGGAACTCATATCATTTATGTAATNCCGGACCCAGTTTGACTGATCAGTGCTTACGTCATCCTCTTTAGGATATACCCATCCCAAGGTTTGCCCGCCGGCCCGCAGACCCGAATCACCCGGGTCGAGACGATCGACTTTGAGAATATATCCTCCAGTAATTCCAGGATCCTCAGATACATTGTCAGTTAGTCTTTCGACATTAACGCGCTCCTTGTCGCGTGAAACCTTCTCCATGAACGTATAGACTCCATCGTAATCGTTACTATAACTTAAGTTTCCGCCATTATCGTCTTTGAAAAGTTCTACGAACTTTGTTCTTACCGCATATCTGCCAACCTGATTACTAAGTTCATAGATCAGAGCGTTTCGCATNAGGCTCCGGTCATACACTGAACGGGCATTTAGAATAAAATCTGATTCTNCCGGAAAACCCAATGGTGAGATGTTTTTGTTTCTGTTTANTTCGTTCCATGCCTCAATGGAAAATGCTTTTTTACTAAATCCTGAAGACGATGATCCCCTGACTTTCCATCCTCCTCTCGTGCCTAGTGAGTATGGCTTGTTGAGCCGTGTCCTCCCTGTTTGAGGGTCAGGTTCAAAGAATGCAAAGAAAGTGAANGTTTTGCCATTAGCGGCAGTGGCACCACCATTTGAAAACCTTTCCATAATAATGACTGGAAGATCGGAACTGAAATTCTGAGCGTCCGTTGATAATCTTATATAACCAGCCTCTGATACTGGACCCGGTGTCAGTCCATCCTCAAAAGTGCGGGCACGCAGTAGTGTTGATCTTTCGATGTTTATAATNCCTNCCGTATATAGTGTGGAATTTTCTGTTGGTAATGACCCGTTAGTTGTATAGCGGATTTGAGATTGAGGGGATTGGGTGGATAAAGTTAGTGTTAAATTACCAGTGAATCCCCGGCCCGGCTGAGAGATTANTACTGGTCCTGAAGGCANACCAGATTCTGTCCCGTTATTTTTGCCCGGGCTTGGGATTTGAAAATATCCTAATTCGGGTGGTTTTGGCTCATCCCCTTCATCAGGTTTAATAATGAATTGGGCCTCGAGGCGAGGAAGGGCAAGCAGGTCAGAGCTCCTCGTGTCTCCGTTCATCACGTGAATTGCTAATACGTTGTTACCTGTTCGNACAATATCCGAAGCTTGTGAGGAAAGATCAGTATCGACGAACGAGGTTGCTTGGCTGTCAGGATGATCAGTGCTGGCATCCGAGTTCCAGTCGGGCGTTGAGGGTTTATTCCCTGAAGCTATTTCTTTGCCGTTAATATATGCAATGAATCCATCATCGTATTTCATCCGGAATGTGAGACTAGATAATCCATCGAGTGGGCGTGCAATGGAAAATGGAATTCTAAGATAAGCGGTGGAGTTTTTATCATAGGTTTGCTCTTCAATGTCACCACCAGCGCCTATCAGGTTTTCGTATCCGCTCGATCGTTCATATCCAATGCCTGTTGTGGCATCGGACCAGGTTTCATCATTGTAATTAAGCGACTGCCATGAGGTTCCGATGTTACTAGTCGGAACTAATAATTTACATGCGTCTCCTTCCCTAACTAATGTTGCCGCAAAGCTTGTTCCCTTTGCTTTTATGCCATATGAGAAATCCTCATATTGAACCGGAAAGTTAGAAAATTCAGAAACGACTGTTTTACCGTCAGGGTCCACGAGGCCAAGGTATCCGCCAGACTTTGAAATTTTAAAGTTTGTGTGCAGTTCTCCATTGTCACGGTCCTTGTCAGATGCGAACACAATCAGATATCCACCAGAAACTAGTGAGACCTTTGGAAATTTCCATTTTTTCAGATTATCCGAATCATTGGTAAGGAAGTGTCCTTNAAGGTCGATGGTGTTTGAATTGGGATTATAAATTTCTATCCAGTCTGATGATTGTCCGTCCTCGTCGTAAAGCGTTGATCTATTCAAAGCCACNAATTCATTAATGATTGGAGACGAAATGGCCTGCGGAAGCAAAAATGAAGTCGAGCANAATAACAAGATTATCGCTCGATAACGCTTAGGGAAATAACTCATAGGGGACTATAATATAGTCCATAAAAATAATAAGCCGAATAAAAGAATTCTGAGAGATATTCTCAATGATTTGGGAAAATGTTAAGGCCAGTATTCCCTTTAAATTTCTGGAATTTTTTCGTTCTTTTTGATGGGTCTACCTTCCCAAATGATAGATCCAGATTCTTTGTCATAAGTGAGCACGCGATGCGCGCTTCCGGGTGCTGGTTTCTTGTTATCTTTNGGTATCCATTTTCTGTGATCTTTNATGATTTCGGCATATTCGGTATTGCTTGCAAGATTAGTCCATTCGTTAGGGTCCTTTATCATGTCATAAAGTTCCTCACTTCCATCAGCGTATCGGATGTAGCGCCATTTCTCAGACCTTACTCCGTTATTATCTTGATTGTGGGATGTGATGGCTGGGCGTTCGCGTTTTGTTGAAGAATCCTNTAACTGAGGCACTAAGCTAATGCCTTCCAAACCTTTCTTGACTGGGAGCTCGCAAAGCGCGTTAAGGGATGGGTAGATGTCTAGTAGTTCCGCAGGTTGTGTGCATCGCCCTTTGTTGATTCCAGGNCCAGCAAAAATGAGTGGAACACGNGTCCCATCATCCCAGAGCGTGTTTTTNCCAGTAATTTCTTTTTCTCCAATGTGCCAACCATGATCTGACCATAAGACAACAATTGTATTTTCAGTTAATTGATTTTTCTCTAAGGCTTTCAGAACTCGACCCACCTGAGCGTCGACAAAACTTGTGCACGCNAGATATGAACGGGTTAAATTTTTCCACTCATTGTGTTCTTGTAAGAATTTAAGACGGACTTCCGGAAGCCTCCAATGCAGGTACCAGGAGAACCGGGGAGTGTCTTTCCGGTCATTCTGTTTGATTTGCGGAAGCATCAAAGTTCTTTCAGGATAAATATCGAACCATTTCTGGGTTGCGAAACAAGGAACATGAGGCAAGAAGAATCCTACCGAAAGAAAGAAAGGCTCATCGGGTTTGGCATTAATTTGCTCTATTGCCCAATTTGCTATTTTATAATCTCCCTTATCTTCGTCCTTGTGTGGGAAAGTACCCCAATCCACTAAACGGTGTGCCTGAGGAGTCTTCGCGACTAATCTTTTTTCTGGAAAGGGTGCCGCAGTGGCTGCTGGACCAAGAACATCAAACTCCTTATTTTTTTTTGAATTCCTTCCATATCTACCATGATAGATTTTTCCTGCTGACAATGTCTTATATCCATGTGATTTAAAATATTGCGGGAGAGTGACGATATCTTTTAAATCAGGGACATCACGGAACCATGGGGACAGACCGTAAATTCCAGTTGTAGTTGGGCGCAGTCCAGTCAATAAACTTGTCCGTGATGGATTGCACAGCGGTGATTGACAGTGCGCATTGAGAAACACAGTTCCTCTTGCCGCGAGTTTATCTATGTGCGGAGTTTGTATTTGGGGATGCCCTCCAAGGCAACCAATCCAGTCATTTTGATCATCGATCGCAATGAAAAGAACATTAGGNTTGGCTTGGGAGGTCGTAATGCAGAGCAGGATTGATATAAAGAGAAATGATATTTTGTGAACCATAAAAATTTAAATATTAAGTGCTGATGATACAGGATTTTAAAGTTCTGAAAAACATATGAATGATGAGATGTTGATTGTAGTATTGATAATGNTTTTTGTTAGTTCTCAATAGACGTTCATTTATCAGGCTGCAATACTTGTATTTTAGTTATCACTATTTTAATACGCAAAAATTATTTATTTTAATGTNCTCTCCAAATTATAATTCTCAAAACAAGAACAGAGTTGTGATTGTTGGNGGAGGAGTCATTGGNCTTTGTGTTGCTTACTATGCATTAAGAGCCGGTAAAAAAGTTGTTCTTCTAGAAAGGGAGCCTGAAGAAGGTGATAACTGTTCAGTAGAGAATGCTGGTATGGTTGTGCCGAGCCATTTCGTTCCTTTAGCTGCGCCAGGGATGATAGCATTGGGTCTTAGGTGGATGCTGAGTAGCGAAAGCCCCTTTGCGATTCGCTTGCGTCCGAGCAGAAAATTAATGCGCTGGCTTTATTTGTTTTGGCGTTCGGCAAACAAAAAACATGTTATTCATAATCGTGAGCTTTTGCGTGATTTAAATTTAAAGAGCCGGGAGCTCTTTGTTGAACTGGCTGATGACGGTTCCTATGAATTGGTCAAGAGAGGACTATTAATGCTCTGTAAGGGACCTCATTCACTTGAAGAAGAATCACTCCTAGCATCAGAAGCTGGGGNCCTGGGTTTGGATGTGGAAGTATGTGATTCGAGAAGATTGTCTAAAATTGATCCAGACATTGAAATGGATGTGGAAGGAGGGGTNTGGTTCAAAGAGGATTGCCACCTAGATCCTGGTTTATTTTTAACTCAGCTCAGAAAAAAAATTCTTGGGATGGGTGNAGAAATACAATATCAGGTTTGTGCTGATGGGTTTGTTATAGAGAATGGTCAAGCTAAGGCTTTGCGTCTCATTAAGCGGGACGGGACCGGATCCTCAAATGATAACATCGAAGCGGATCAATTTGTTATTGCGGGAGGTGCATGGTCCNCATCTCTGGCCGGAGATTTNGGACTGGATCTACCAATCATTGCCGGTAAAGGTTATTCAATGACTTTGCCGGATCCTGTGCAACTTCCGCGGGTCTGTTCTATTCTTAATGAGGCCCGGGTAGCGGTCACTCCAATGGGTGGTTCTTTACGTTTTGCAGGAACTATGGAATTGGGTGATAATGATTTATCCATAAATGACCGTCGAGTTAAGGGAATCCTAAAGTCAATTCCAAAATATTTTCCTCAGTTCAAGAGTGAACATTTCGATGGTGTCAAGAGATGGTCCGGTCTTAGACCATGTTCACCCGATGGGTTGCCATACATTGGTCCTGCGGGTCCGGGCGCGGATGGTATTTTTATTGCAACTGGCCACGCAATGATGGGTCTGAGTCTTGGTCCAATTACNGGGCACATTATGGCAAATATTCTCTGTAATGAACATAATAAATTACCATTAGATGCTTTGTTCCCGGGACGGTTTTCCTGATACTGACAGATATGAATTAATTAAATTTCTGTGAGTGCTGGACTGGTGGCAACGATAGAGTTAAAAAATAAAGTAATGTGCAAGAGTGCTAAGAAAATCAAAGTCATTGATTCGCATACTGCTGGTGAACCGACAAGAGTAGTTGTTGATGGTGCACCTGATCTTGGACCGGGTAATATGGCGGAACTTCGAAATCAGTTTGAAGAAAAGGCGAATTGGCTGAGGACAGCTTTATTGAGTGAGCCTAGAGGATTTGAAGCTATGGTAGGTGCATTAATTTGTGAGCCGAATGATCCNGGGTCGGTAGCGGGTGTCATTTTTTTTAATAATTCAGGTGTTTTAAANGGGTGCATACATGGGACAATAGGAGTCATTAAGACTCTCGAATACATGGGGCGCATTTCGACGGGGGTCCATGGTATAGAAACACCGGTCGGAACAATCAATGCCGAATTGAGGCCTGACGGTTCTGTGAGTGTAACAAATGTTCCCAGTTANCGTTATCTGAGCAATGTAGAAATTCATGTTGAAGGACATGGTAAAGTTGTTGGAGATNTTGCGTGGGGCGGNAACTGGTTTTATCTCGTTGAAGGTTACGGGCCAGAAATTACATTAAGTAATTTGAAAGATCTGAGTTCATTTTCGATCGCCGCAATGGAGGCACTTGAAGCTGCGGGCATCCATGGTGATGATGGCAGTAAAATTGATCATGTTGAGATTTTCGGCCCCCCTTCTGATCCCCTTAAATCAGATTCGAGGAATTTTGTTATGTGTCCGGGAGGAGAATATGATCGGTCTCCTTGTGGCACCGGAACTAGTGCNAAATTAGCCTGTTTGTATGCCTCAGGAAAATTGAAACCGGATCAAATCTGGAGGCAGAGCAGTATTTTGGGAACTGTTTTTGAGGGGGAAGTTATACCACTAGACGGTCAAAAAGTAATCCCAAAAGTAAGTGGCCGTGCATGGGTTAACGGAGAGACCAATATTTTGATTGATCCTTCGGACCCTTTCCGTTTTGGTATTGGATAGCGCTTGAGCGAAAATGAATCAGAGTCCCGTAATTTTCTTGGCTGTTTTTTTAACGGTCAATGCCCAGTCGGTGGAAAAAAAGAATTCCTTTGATAATCTGATTAAACCTCTATTCCAAGAAAACTGCACAAAGTGTCATGGGGAAGAAGGTAAAGTTAAAGGAAAATTAAATCTTTTGGAGCTTAATACCTTGCCCAAGTTTCAGGAAGATTCTGACCGCATTGAAAAAATAATGATAGCCATAAAGGACGGTGAGATGCCGCCCGAAGATGAAAGTCCGATACCGGAGTTAGAANAAAAATTAATTCTGAAGGAACTGGAATCAATATTAAAGAAATCGATACTGAAAAATAATTCTTTTGCGCGGACTCCGATCCGCAGAATGAATCGTTTTCAGTATGCGAATGCCGTTAAGGACCTTCTTAATCTAAGAGTTGAAGTTTACCCGCTTCCTGAAAGGATGATGAGGGATCGCAGTAATTATTTCCGTCCTGAGAGTGGCAAAATGCCAGACAAAATGACGGTCAGTAGTCGCCCTTTGGGGAAGTCCGGATTGATTGAGCCTCGACTGGCGGGGGTCGCTCCATTTCCTCAGGATCTTAGAGCCGAGAATGGCTTTGATAATCGAGGGGATCACCTCTCTTTGTCACCGTTTCTTATGGAGAGCTTTCTCAATTTGGCAGGTTCGATTGTTCAAAGTACTAATTTTAACAATAAGACTTGCGGTTCATGGAATGCTCTTTTTGAGCAACCTAAGGAAGGATCAGATATTCTAATAGTATCCAGAGAAAGGTTATACCCTTTCCTGTCGAGGGCGTTCCGCAGGCACATCGAAGAAAATGTAGTCGAGCGTTATGCGGGGTACGTTGAGGCTCTGGTCAGTTCGGGTAAATCATTTACTGATGCCATGAAGGAAACAGTATCTGCAGTTCTGGCATCGCCGCGGTTCCTNTATCTCTATGACAGACAGGCAGGGAATGGTTCCATTGAAAAAATTGATGATTATGAACTGGCATCTAGACTTTCTTTTTTTCTTTGGGGGAGCTTGCCTGATGAAATTTTGTTGGAATCCGCAAAGAGAGGTGACTTATCAGATCCCGCTATTCTAAATCAGCAAGTTAACCGTATGCTTAAGGACCGTCGTATCAAACGTTTCTGCGACAGTTTCCCTTCCCAATGGCTTCAATTGGACCGGATCATTTCGTCGGTTCCGGATGTAAAGAAATATCCGGACTTCTATTACGCTCCACCAAATTATCGAACCACTATGGATATGATGATGGAGCCTCTGCTACTTTTTGAAAATATCCTAATAGAGGACCGTTCTATTCTTGAACTGATTGATTCAAATTACAGTTTTCGGTCTACGCGTCTTGCCAAGTGGTATGATCCTGAAGTTAAAGGCAGNCTCGGGGGCCCAACCACAATGCAATTTCAACGTGTTGCTTTGAAGGACCGTCGACAGGGAGGGGTCATTACCTCTGCTGCGGTTTTAACAATGACATCGGGGCCGGAAGAAACTAAGCCCATAACACGGGGAGCATGGATCGCTGGTGTCATTTTCAATGATCCTCCAGAACCGCCTCCGGCCGACGTGCCACCTCTAGTGAGTGAGGGTCCGGATGATTTAGAAAAGAAGACTTTCCGTGAACGTTTTGCACAGCACCGTGAACGTGCCGATTGTGCCGGGTGCCATGTGAAACTGGATCCTCTTGGATTTGCTTTAGAGAACTTCGATGCAGTGGGTCGATGGCGAGATCATTACGAGAATGGCCAAGTGGTTGATTCTTCTGGAAAATTATTCAGGAAGTATGAATTTTCCGGCATCATCGATTTTAAGGATGCTATTCTTAAAGAGAAGGACCGATTTGCACGTGCCTTGGCTGCTCACTTACTGTCTTTTGCGCTCGGCCGTGAAGTTACCGCAGCAGACTCTCAAGATCTGGATTTGGTTGCAAAAATCACTGCTGAGCGTAATTATAGTTTACGGACTATGATTCATGAAATTACTCGAAGTAAACCATTCCAAAGTAAATTCATACCCAGGAACAATTGATTCTTGTTAGATAACCAAATGCTTCATAAAGAAATGAAATCTTACCATACTAGCCGGCGGAATTTTTTGAGGGGTATGGGTGGATCAGCACTTGCGATTCCATGGATGGAAAGTTTGTCAAAGCCTGAGGAGCCGATAAAGCCATCTGTCCGGGCAGCATGGTTCTATGTGCCGATCGGGGTAGTTAGAAGAGGTTTCTTTCCGGGCGAAGATGATGCGGCAATTCCTAAATTCAATGGCAGCAGGACAGAAATAAGAAATGATGCCAAAATTAAANTTGGTACTCATGAATTAGAACTGACTCCTACTCAGAAACCTCTTGAGGGAATGAAAGAAAAAATTACTTTCATTACCGGNCTAGACAGGACTTTTCAGGAAGGGACTGATGTTCATGCGCAGTGTGCTTCCTGTTTCCTTACAAGTTCGGCNCCTCATACAATTACTCAATCCCCTTATCCTCAATCTCGCACATTGGATCATATAGTGGCTGAGAAGATTGGCNGGGANACTCCTTTTCGTACTCTTGAGTTTAGTTGCAATAGTCATAAGGATAACAAGGAATCGATCCAGTTTGATAATATTTCATGGTACGGGACTGAACACGTGGCCCCAAGCATGAGGGATCCTCGTAAAGTATATCATCGTCTTTTCGGGACAGAGGGACGCGAATCTAATAAGAATATAACTGATTTGGTATTAGAGGATGCCAGATCGATGAAGCGCCATCTTGGCTATGACGATAAACAGAAGTTTTCCGAATATTTTGATTCGATCAGGACCATCGAAGAACANATGCANAGGCTTGAAAAGCTTCGCGATAAATTATCNTTTGCTAAGTTCGAAGAACCGCCCGATGCCCATTTGCCGAGAGGAGAATATATTAGGCTAATGGGTGATCTTATGGTAACGGCTTTACAGGTTGGCTTAACAAACGTTGCTACTTTTATGGTTGGCCCTGAGCGGTGGGATACTCCATACATGTATGAAACTCTATTTGAAAAGCCCAAGAGTCACCATCAAATGTCACACAACCAGGGCCGATTCATTGATGACCTATTNAAAATTGATTATTTTCATATGGAGCAGTTTGCATATTTAGTTGAGAAGATGGATTCCATCAAAGAGNCTGATGGAACGACTCTTCTTGACAATACTTTGTTCACTTATGGATCGGGTTTAGGTGATGGATCGACTCACCAATACAATGCTCTTCCAATCATAATGGCTGGCTCCGGAGGGGGGAAATTAGTCACTGGCAAACATATCAACCTTTCCGATCATTCAGATGCTGTTCCGAAGAAGGANGGGAAATACCAAAAACTATATCATGGTTCACCTCTGGCTAATTTATGGTTAACTCAGGCAAAGGCTCTGGGTCTTAATATTGATAGTTTTGCAGATAGTGCCGGACAAATCAGTCAACTGATCGCTTAAATCTTATCTTCATGATAAAAAATGATCATGTAAACTTGCGGTCGATCCATATGTTGCGAGAATAGTAAAATATGAATTCGTTTAAGTGCAAAATGGATTTTAGGCATTCGGTTAAGATCATTTCAGTTCTAATATTTTTCTGTGCTATTTTGATCTCCACTGCGGACGAGAAAAATCACATGGATTCTATGCGTGTNGGTGATGATTCTCTTGATCTTCCCAGTCTTAAATTAATGTTATCGCCCAAAACGGCTGATGAACTAGATGGAATAGCTCTAGCCTGGAGAGACAGTCTTAAAGAAACGATTCAGGGAATTTCAGATCTTTCCCTCAAAGGTGAACTCAGTGATGAGGACAAAACAAGCCAAGCAAATCTCATTGATAAAAAAACAAAGCTACTGGTCCTTTTTAGACAAGTAATTTCTGAGCTGGAGAGTAAAGGTGGTGATTTGCGTGATTTAAAATCCTATGCAGATGCTGTTTCTGGAGCTCAAATTTCAGTTAATGATGATGCTGGTTTATGGTCCAAATACTCTTCATGGATTTATTCAAAGGAGGGAGGTGTCAAGTTAGGCATTCAGCTTTTGAAGTTCTTTGTTATCATGATGATTTTTTGGGCATTGGCGGCGTTTGTGCGCCGAGTCGTTCGCCGAGCCGCTGAGAAAAGCAATCGATTTTCCGAACTCCTTGAGCAGTTCATGATTAAGATTTCGTTTAGGGCTATGATGCTGGTTGGTTTGCTTGTCGCGCTTGGAACTGTCGGGATCAATGTTGCCGCTCTTCTTACGGTGATTGGAAGCGCTTCTTTTATTCTTGCTTTCGCATTGCAGGACACTCTCAGTAATTTTGCAGCTGGAGTAATGCTTCTCATTTACCGTCCATTTGATGTGGGCAATACGGTCGAGGTCGGTGGCGTGAGCGGAAAGATCGGTCAGGTCAGTCTGGTGAGTACTACTATAAAAACGTTTGATAACAAGGTGGTCCTAGTCCCGAACAAGAATGTTTGGGGTCAGATAATTACTAATTCTTCGGCCAGTAAGGAGAGGCGGGTAGATATGATTTTCGGGATTGGATATGATGATGATTCTGAAAAGGCAAAGCAAATTCTCAGGCAAATTGTCAGTGACCACGAGTTAGTTCTTGATGAGCCCGAGCCCGTGATTCAATTACATGAGTTGGCAGATTCATCTGTCAATTTCATCTGCCGTCCATGGGTAAAGACCGAGAATTATTGGCAGGTTCACTGGGATATTCTTAAGCAAGCCAAATCGGAATTTGATCAAGCCGGAATCAGTTTCCCTTATCCGCAACAGGATGTGCATGTTCATCAAATCAATTAGATCCCATTTTATTTATCTTTGATCTTTTTCCTGACCCTGCTTAAATCGCTTCGTTCAAAGGAACTAGTTAATTATTCCCAAACATTCAAATGGCACAATCCCCTACTATCATTTATACGAAGACGGACGAGGCTCCTGCTTTGGCCACTTACTCATTACTTCCGATCATTCAGGCCTTTACCAAATCATCTGGAATTGGTGTAGAGACTAGAGACATTTCTTTGTCCGGCAGGATCCTTGCCAATTTCCAAGATTACCTCAAAGAGGACCAGCAATTTGCTGATGCCCTTTCCGAGCTTGGAGAGTTGGCAAAGAGGCCAGAAGCCAATATTATTAAATTACCAAATATTAGTGCTTCAGTACCGCAATTGAAGGCTGCTATCACTGAGCTCAATGATCAAGGCTTTGATGTTCCGGAATATCCAGAAGAGCCTAGTACAGATGAAGAGCGTGAAATTAAGGGCCGTTATGATAGGGTCAAGGGAAGCGCGGTGAATCCTGTGTTGCGGGAAGGTAATTCTGACCGCAGGGCTCCGGGTGCTGTAAAGGAGTATGCCAGAAATAACCCGCACAGAATGGGTAAATGGTCAGCTGATTCCAAGACCGAAGTGGCTACGATGGGAGCAGATGACTTTTGTTCTAATGAAAAGTCAGTCACTATTGAAGGCGATACTCATTATAGCATTGTTTTTGTGGGCGATGATGGTGAGTCGATAGTGCTCAAAGAGCCTGCTCCTCTCCTGAGTGGTGAAGTCATTGACGCAACGTGCATGAAGAGAAATGCCCTGCTTAATTTTTTATCTGATCAAATTACTTCAGCTAAAGAGAAAGGGGTCCTTTTTTCATTGCATATGAAGGCGACGATGATGAAAGTGTCTGACCCCATCATTTTCGGTCATTGTGTCCGGGTTTTCTTTAAAGAGTTAATAGAAAATTTTGGCACTGAACTTGATGATCTTGGCGTTGATTTTAATAACGGGTTCGGTGACTTGATTGGGAAAATTGAACAATTACCAACTGAAAAAAAATCCCTCATAGAGAATTGTATTTCTGCCTGTTATGAGAATGGTCCTGATCTGGCAATGGTAAATTCTGACAAGGGAATTACTAATCTTCATGTGCCGAGTGATGTGATTATCGATGCATCAATGCCTGCAATGATTAGAGAGTCAGGAAAGATGTGGAACAGTGCAGGAGAAACACAGGACACTCTGGCTGTAATTCCTGACAGTAGCTATGCCTCTGTTTATCAAACCACTATTGATTTTTGCAAGAAAAACGGTGCCTTTGATCCCA
>PAPL01000013.1 GCA_002708885.1 Verrucomicrobiales bacterium
GGCGGGTTCAAGGACGTGCTGGACCGCGCGGACCTGACGCTGGTCAATCACGGCAAGCAGCAAGCGACGGTGAGGGTGACGGCCACCTATCACGACAGTTGGGACGACCGTGAGACGAAAGAGCACACGTACACGATCGCACCCGGAGAGCGCGTCATTGTGGAGTGCGCCGCCCCCGAGAAGCGGTTCATCCGGCGGATCGATTTTGACAGCACAATCGTCGGCGGACTCAAGCTGGAGCGGTTTGCATTCGAGATGACTCCTCGGAGTAAGTTAAACCCGCTCGCTACCGAGTCTGTGCCATTAGATCTCGATTAACGCCCCACCTGAGAGAGTTCATTCTAAATTTTTTAAGCCGATCTCAGTTCGAGTCAAACACCATTCCATGATGCCTTAGGGGTCATTCGGCTTTCGACTCGACGCGGGCATGCAGTTGATCATCCGCGCCTTGTTCGGCGCTTGCTTAGCGAGTGGTGCATTTCGGGACAGTACATCATTCAGGGGTCGGGTTCACCATCGTTGGCTTCGGGTTCCCACACACGACGTTGCCGCGCTTTAAGGTAACCCTGGTTTGTGGATTTTATCTTCCAGATCTCGATCTTTTCAAAGGTGATCGGCGCACTCCACGCGTAGGCGTCGATACCCCGCTACTCAAGTGGTGCTGATTTATTTGGGTACACGATTAAGCGTGTAGTAGGCGGCCGAGTGCAGAAGCGATTGGCCTTTGGTATTGCGGACGCCGGGGCCGTGCAGTTCGTATACGTACCCTGGCCGCATTTCGTCAATGGTCAGTTGCACGGAACGCTGGGCCTTGTCCCGTCCGGCGACTTTCACGGCGTGAGTCTTCACATTCATCGGTTCACCGCCGTACTTAGACTGATACGGGTAGGTGTAGCTGGTCATCGTGAAGCTCTTCGGATTGATGACTGTGTCAATATTAACTGGCTGGGTTAATGTTATGTGAAAACCATTTTTCTGTGCAGACATTTCCTTGATTTCGAAGGGCACTTTGCCGGTCCATTGCAGGCGTTGAAGGCCATAACTCTTGGTACCGAGCGAATTCCAGCCGCGGTTACTTTGGCCGATATACATTGAGCCGTCTGTGCCCCATTGCAAGCGCAGTGCCGCACAGTCAAGCCCATCACGGAACCGGAAGCACGCGCCCTGATATTCGCCTTCCACTTTTTCAAGAAACACTCGCGATACAAATGACATGGTGAATTCACCGCAAAATAATTGCCCAGCGAATGGCCCAAACTTGCCTTGGGTGCTATCTGCCAATATGTCTGTCGTACTCATGCCCATCTTGCGGTAGGGAAACCACACTGCTGGCAGTTGATAAGCTGGAATGAGCTTGGCGGCTTGGGTGACAGTCAGATTTTTGGGTAACTCACCATCCACTTTGAAAGTTGCTCCGGGCAATCCGGTAAATGAGAGCGAATCGGCATGGCCATGAAACGTACCCCGCTTTAAGTGCATTAGCGGGCAGGTAGGAAACCAGTTGCCCTGTTGGTCGGTGGCAAATACATCGCCATTAAGATTGGTGCCGATGCCTGAGGGTGAGCGGAAACCACCGGACATGGGTTCCCACGAGCCATCGGGCTTTACACGCAAACTCCAGCCGCGCCATTGATTGTTGGAGTTATAGCCTTTGCCGATGGAGCAGTTGAGCGCCACCCAGAGATTACCTGCTCCATCCACCGCAGGCCCGTAGGCGTATTCGTGGTAATTACCCGTAACTCCCCAGCCCTTGGCGTGCGTGAGATATTCATCAGCCTGTCCGTCCTCATCAGTGTCACGTAGGCGCGTGAGTTCGGTACGTTGTACCGTATAAAGATTACCTTCGTGATAAGCCAGCCCTAGTGGTTCATGCAGGCCACTGGCGAATTTTTTGTATACGGGTTTTTCTGTGGAGAGCTTTTCAGCAATCCAGATTTCGCCCTTACGAATGGCAATAGCCATGCGATCTCCCGGTAATGCCGCCATCCCGCTGACTTCCAGCTTTAATTCTTTCGGGAAGGGTAGCGTAGAGAGCTTGTAGTAGTCGTTTTCAGTAGCGGTTGCCCCCGCAACACCCAGTAGCGTGATTGTGATTAGTTTCTTCATTGCCAGTGCCAATCCATTTCAATTGTTGCCTTACCGGATTCATCAAATTTTACCGGAGCGATCAGTTCTGATATCTCTCCAATTCTCCGAAACTGTGCAGTGGGTGCGATGATCGAAAGCTTGGAGTCAGTGCTCCAGATACCAGGTTTATCATTTAGAAAAACTTTGGCTGTTGCTAACCGGACCCACAGGTCACTCTTGGTGCCAGTAAACTCCATTTGTCGCCGCATTCCCTTGCCTCTGGGCGTAAGAGNATCGGTTATTGTTGTAGTGCCGTGGGAATAGAGAAGAATTGGCGTNCCGNCCTTGGNAAGGCGATACCCNTGCATTTNCAGGCCGTCCTTGGGCCACGGTTGTTTCAGGTTTTTCAGGANAGCGACGGCAGGGCCTGAGCCTAGCGTTACTACACTCTTTCCCAATGGAGGGGTCAGCGGTGTGAATCGATCATCCCATGTGCTTTCCGCATCAAGAAATTTTCCACGCCACATAAGTGCCCAGCGAACTTGTTCAGAATCGAAGGCCGCGTGTATGCNTGCCGGATAACCAATTGCAATGGCGTGCGTACCCACGCCTTCCATGAAGGTGCGNAACACGATTGGTCGTTTNTCNGGCTTCAGCTCAAAGCCGCCTTTCTTTTCCAGACCTTCGGGCAGGCGAGTTTGTTTAAATTCATTCAGGTACACCCAAATGCTGTCGATTTGGCGCTCGGTGTTACGGCCGAAGATCGGGCTCACGGCTTTGCCGTTGGGCCAGAAGGAAGGCATTCGCGTTCCGGGCCGGAAATGGGCTGGGTTGATAAGGTAATCTCTGAACCACTCCGGACGAAGGCGATTTGGTGAGTGGGCAAGATCTANCGCCTGGATGCCGAGCGACTTGTGGCCACCCAATTGATGGCAGGTTATACAGTTTAGCCCTTTTATGCCCATCAACTCGCGTCCGTATTGGTTACGGCCGACATTGTTTTCCTGTCCATCACGTGGCGTGGGTTTAACATTGGCACGCGCGTCGGTAGCNANGAGGTGTCGAACAAGGAACTTGGCGTGTGCTTCGCCGAAATCGGGCATGCGCGTGNTCATGTAGGGGCGCATAACATCCTGGCCGCGCAACACATTGTGGAGGGCTGGCTCAGTCAACTTGGCTCCGACTCCGGTGAGTATAGGTGGTAAGCGTCCTTCATCACCGAGGTCATTGCCGGTAGAGGTGAATAATGGATCGCGTGTCGGGTCAGGTTTNCCTAATCCATCTCGGGNATGGCATGCGGTGCAATTCAGTTGACGCATGCGGTGGTGCGTCCGTTCCTGNACGGTTAATGGACCCGGTTTGGCCTTGAGAGCNGCGGTGATGGCTGCGGTCTGTTTGGCATTTAAATGAAAATGAGGAGCCTCCTTGGGAGGNTTGGCTGAAAGACAGCCCTGTGTGAGCTCGAGTTTGGACAGTGACTTGGAAACATTTGGTAGCACATTCGAATCACGCGTGGAATGACAATTGGAGCATCTCAGTTTTTGATAAAGCACTTTGCCCTCCTCACGCAGTTTCAAGGAATCCGAGCCTTTGGCTTGAATGGCATCTTTGCGTAACGGGCCGCGATTCAGTAGGAAGATGGTGAGNTGCTCGGCCTCTTGCTGNGTCATTGGTACGCGAGGCATGCGGCCGGCAGGGCGACTGTGCAGTGGATTGAGCAGGAATTGGATAAGCTGTGCTTGGGTGTACTTTTGGTGCAGTTNGCCCAANGGTAGATCCATGCCGTTATCCTTGGCATCGGGTGAGTGGCATTGGGCACAGCCTATGGTCTGATAAAGTTTTTTCCCTTTATTTGGGTCACCGATGAACACGGCCTGTTCACCNAGCGGCGGNGTNAGCGACATCAGATAGTGGCGTAGGGCATCGANTGCGTGTGCCTTAGCCTTTTGATCAAGNCCATGGAGCAGGTCAGGCATGATTGTGCCGGGCTTTAGGTTATGAGGGTCATCNAACCAACGTTTCAGCCATCCAGCTGAAGTGGAGTTCTGAGTCGTGAAGAGCACCGGAGCCGGACGCGATTCAAAACGGTTACTTTGTTGTTGATCAGTAGCGTGACAGGCAATGCAGTTGAGTTCGTTGATGAGGGCCTCACCGCCAGCAATTTGCGCGGCAGGCGTGTCGTTTGGGAAACGGTCAAAGGCTGGTACTACTGGTTGCGCCACTACCCAGAGAGGAAGGATGCAAAAGGTTATGGCCGCTAAGCGGGTTAAGATTGAGAGGCAAGGGTTTAGTCGAAAAGTTTCATTCACCGTCTCAGATGCATCGTCGATGTTAATCAAAACCTTTGGTTTTTCGCCGCTCATTTTGAAAAGTTAAACTGACATTAGGCATTTGTAAGGAAAATGTTTTTCATTACACTCTTTATTACCCAAATCGCGTGCTTCACCTTTTGTTATCAGAAATCAGATCTAGGGGCCTGTCGACCCANGCGGTACTGTGACGGAGTCGCTCTGCNNCTTACACCACGCATGCAATCACAAGTGCCAATTTCCTGTTCGATCATTTCATCAGAAATGATACCTCTAGCAATAGCGGCCATCCACCAAGGTCTAGATTCTATAGTATCATCTGAGCAACTCGGAGATTTTGATTTGCAGGAGAGTTTTGTATCTGCATTTTGTTTTTCTCTCTCAGCTAGTGCTTCAGCCTCCCTTGCCGCCTCCTCGAAGGAACTGGGGGCGAGCTCCCCTGATAGATAGCCTTGCAATTCGTCTAGCCATGCATCTATCCGTTCGTGCTTGGGATTATTCCTTACTAAGGTAACCATTGAAGTTAACGCGACCCTTGTCTTGCCTGCTCTGAGTAAATCAAGGCACTTGGCCCAATTCAGTATTGGAAGAGTCTTATATGTAAAATCTCTTTCAGCTTCTATGCTGTCGGCAGCCAAGACTAAAATAATTTCCTGAGAAATTCTCTTATCCCAAGCTGCGGTCAATTCTTTGNCCCTTTCAGGGCTACGATAAATAGGCAGAATCGTAAACTCATAGATCCCACTAATGTCTATGGGTGAACGGGGCCAGTTTTTGAGGGTGTCTAATGTTGGCTGCAAATTGTAGACTTCAGCAAAAGCCGAACCTGAGGCTTCCGAATGCAAAATTCTCTTAGCTTTGCCAAGTTGAGGGTAGGCAGATAAACAATTATCCATTAGCGTGATTAATTCAGGGACAAGTTTTTCTTTGTCCTTTTCTTCAGTGATTTGAGCAGCCTTGATAGTTAGGATAAGGAACTTTAACTGCAAGCGTCTGACCGTTGAGTGCTCTCTGGAACTGAGGAGATCTTTGTTCTTGGATTTCCAATCACGGTATTCTGATCCGCGAGCGCCTTTTCTTGTAAAATTGATTTCTTTATAGCACTTTAAGTAAAATTCGTAAGCAGAAGCATTTGTAGATGATGCGGATCTAAATGCTGACATCGCCGTGGCATGTTTGCTGTGGAGTGTTTCCTTTAAATTGCCTTTCATACCTTTAACAGTTTCGAGCATCTGGGCCTTTTCTGTAGTAGTGANAGGCTGATNCTGTGCAGGCAAGGTCGAGGAAATAAAAATAAGTAAAATCCCAAANATGAAGGAGTGAATCAGCTTCATAAAAGTAAATTAGATCCATGGAATATAATGATCAATAATTAAATTACTTTTATGGATATGTTAGTTTAAGTGGTTGTTAACTTGTATTTATATATCAATGCTAAGCCAGTGAACCTTGAATTTTTGCTGATGCTTTAGGTCTAATTAATTAGGGAGTGACAATTTATGAAATTGTTGATTTAATTATCCAATGCATATCCTTATCATTAATTTCAATTTACAGGATTTNAGCCGAGCACAATTTGAAGAAGCGTGCCAAGANTTGGCTCAGACCTTTGCGGAAATACCTGGGCTCATCACTAAGACATGGTTAGCTAACGAAGAAACTAATACTTATGGTGGAGTTTACCATTTNGAAAACAAACAAGCGATGCTTGATTATAAGGAGTCNGAAGTCTTTGCTGCAATTGGTGCTAATCCAGCTTTTGTAAATCCTGTTATTACAGATTTTGGAATTCTAGAAGGACCGTCAAAGGTCACTGGAATTGGTTGATATTGGTTCCCCTCAAACAATTTAAAAGCGGTGTTAAATAAGTAAGGAATTGTAGTGTCTTTTTAATTTAAATGAGTTCTTTACTTTGAGATGGGGAAACAAGACAACGATAAATTAATTGCTGAGAGGATTAAGATAAAAAAGTGATCGCAGAACTGTCTTAGCTTTAGCTTTTGCCATCCTTGGCGTGGAGGTGTTTTTGTATTTATTTAAGTGATCGCTATGGGTTTAGTGATATTTGGCGTGGAGCAACTGCTATAACTAATATTTTAAGTTCAATTNATTGATTCANTAACGTTTCCCTGAATCGTTGCGCTTTGGGCAGGTGTATTGNGTTGCNTATATCATTGATTTTGCATATAATTAAATGCTAGCCAACCCAATGAGTGTTTTTCCGTTAAAGAGAATTCTATCCTTGCTCATTGTGCCAAATTTGTCTGACGGGCATCTTGAATGCCTTAATGAGAAGAGCAATTCCTTGAAGTCTTTCATGTTTATTTTATTTGCTTCTTTAGCATGCTCAGCATCGATACAAGCCGAGGATCTGACTTCTAGAGATCATGACTTTGATAAGAATATTAAGCCTCTTCTCCAGGAATATTGTTACGACTGCCATGGTACTAAAAAAACCAAAGGCAAAGTAAAGCTGACTGACTACGGATCATGGGCNGAGCTNGAAAGGAATCCAGAACTCATTGAAAAGATGATNGGNGCATTGGAGAAAAACGAAATGCCTCCTGAGGATAACAAACAGCCCAGCGATGANCAGTTTAAGATCTTATCGATTGGTTTGGATNAAGCATTTAAAAATGCTACTGCTCAGAGTCAGACTGTGGTCCCTGTGCGTCTTAGGAGGATGAACCGTTTTGAATATGGTAATGTGGTGAGGGATCTCTTTGATCTTGAGTCTTGGGTATACTCTATTAACGATCGAATTATCCGGGACCACAATAACTATTTCAGACCTGAAACAGGCAAGATGCCGGATGTGGCAAGAGTGGGTAATCGGATCATGGGGTTGCAGCAAATGCTGGAGAACCGTTTNCTGGGTGTGATGGCTTTTCCTAAGGACCCGCCCGCAGAGAACGGGTTCAATAATCGAGGGGACCATCTCAGTATGACTCCAACTTTAATGAAGGCTTTCTTGGAGCTNAGTCGTTCAGTCGTTAATGCAGAGAATTTTGATAAGAACTGTCGGGTCTGGAATGACTTATTTCAGGACCCATCAAAGAAGCCAACTAAAACGAAATTCGGCTCAATTATTGTGGATAAATCTGTAGAGACTCATAGCACGGGATTGACTCTTAGTGCCTGGATTCGTCCGACTAAGACGACTCAAGATTGGCAGACAATTGTTCGTCGTGAGGATTCGTGGCGGCGCCAGTTGTTNGCCATCGGTGGGACNGGNGGTACNTGGGGACTTTGGATGGGTGCGGGCATTGATGGGGGTTATGTNGAATTCGGGGCTCCGGTAAAAGCTAAGGTTCTTGGTGACGGTAAGTGGCATCACGTTGCCGGTACCTATGATGGAAATGAAATGAAACTTTACGTAGACGGTAAACNGGTCGGTAGCAAGGCAATCAGTGGTAAGCTATACAATCAAGGTAGACAGCCGATGAGTATAGGTTCTTATCAGAATGGTTCGTATGAGAGAGAGTCTTTTCANGGANATCTTAATGACATTCGTGTATTCAGGTCGGGNCTNAGTGANGTCCAGATAGAGCAGNTGGCCAATGGAACCGAGAACGTNTTAAAGGAGGAAATNGTTGGTAGTTGGNGGATNGATGAAGAGTTGGAACCAAAACTGACGCAACCAATTGAAAAAATAGCTCATGAACGCATTCAAAAATTTCTTCTTAGAGCATTTAGATCTCCGGCTGACACAAAAACTCTGAATTTGTACACGAATTATTTCGACAAGACTTATAAGGAAAGTGGCGATTTCACNGCAAGCATGAAGAGCGTTGTGTCAGGAGCCATGGCTTCACCGCGATTCATTATGGTTCATGACGAGGCGAGTGATGCCTCGGCACATTTTGATTCATATAATTTGGCGACTCGTCTTTCTTTTTTCCTATGGGGATCAATACCAGATGAAGAATTATTGCAGTTAGCGAATGAAGGAAAGCTTCAGGATCCTGAGGTCTTGGAAAAACAAGTCGATCGAATGCTTAATGATCGGCGCGTAAAGAATTTTTGTGATAGTTTTGCGCCGCAGTGGCTGAAGATTAACAATTTGGTTTCCGCATCACCTGATTTCAAATTGTATAGGGATTACTATTTTGGTGGCGATGACAAAATATCCTACAAGAGAGGAATGCATATGATGCTTGAAACGCTTCTTAATTTTGAAACGGTTTTTGTCGAGAATAGGCCAATCATGGAATTGATCGATTCTGACTTCACTTACCGGAGTCATTTACTNGAGGAATGGTATCANGGAAGGGCCGCTACCTATTCCATTAATGTGAACCTCCGCGATATTAATTTCACCAGNAAGCGTTTAACGGATAGAAGGTATGGTGGAGTGATCACAACTGGAGCCGTGATGGTGATGACATCGGGGCCATTTAGATCTTTGCCTATAACGCGAGGAGCTTGGGTTTCCTCAGTNATTTTCAATGATCCTCCAGAGCCTCCGCCTGACGATATTCCTGANCTAATNGCGGACGACTCTACACTAAAAGAGCAGGGCCTGACAGTGAGGCAAAAACTAAATCAGCACAGTAAAGACCCTCAGTGTGCGGGCTGTCANCAAAAAATTGATCCATTNGGATTTGCTNTGGAGAATTTCGATTTACTGGGCCGTTGGAGGGATAGCTACCGGACCGGGATAAAGGTGGATGCTAGCGGTAAATTNTTNGGAAAACACGCCTTTCAGGACGTTGTTGGCTTTAAGGATGCCATTCTTGCTGAAAAGGATCTGTTTGCCAATGCTTTCATTAGGCATTTACTTTCATATAGTCTTGGAAGAGAGTTGACCTTGACAGACCGTATCGCAGCGGATGAAATTACNNTAGAGAGTGAGAAGGATAATTATAAATTAAGAGACATTATCAAAAACATGGTGCTTCACCCAACATTTAACCAAAAGAGAAAATGATGAAACATATTGATAGACGCAAATTCTTGTTCGGTGCTGGAGGAACTGTGATGGCTCTTCCCTGGTTGGAGATGAATGCCGAGGAGCCGGTAACTAAAAAGCTAAAGGAGCCCTCACTGCGCTTTGCTTCATTTTATTCTCCGATGGGTTTTGTGAGGGACCATTTTTTCCCTGAGAAGGGAAATGAGGATTTTTTGTCAATGCCCACTCTAGAGCCGCTAAAGAGTGTGGGTGAAAAAGTCACGATGATCACGGGCCTNTCACGGGTTAATGTGAGAGGAGTTGATGTTCATAATCAATGCAGTTCATGTTTTCTCTCGTCTGCCAATCCGAACGCTGACTTTGAATCTCCATATCCAATGGACAGGACCTTGGATCACTTGATCGCAGATAAGGTAAGTCATAAGACACCAATTAGATCTCTGGAACTGAACTGTAATACTTTTAAAGACCTCAGAGAATCNATCTATTTGGATAANATTTCTTGGTACGGNCCCGAGCATGTGGCAACGACAATGAAAGACCCTCGCCAGGTNTACAAAACTCTATTTCATACNGGCAAATCAGATAAGGATATTACAGATTTGATTTTGGAAGATGCAGCCAACTTCGAAAGAAAGCTGAGCCGTCATGATAAAGACAAGATGGATGAGTATTTCACATCTGTAAGAGAAATCGAAAAGCAGATTGATAAGCTAAATAAGTACTACGCTGTTAATGAAAGGGCTGACATGAAAGAGCCGGATGAAGAGCCAATGACTCGTGGAGAGTANATAAGCATGATGGGTAAATTGCTTGTACTGGCATTCCAAGGAGACCTCACACATGTAGCGACGTTGATGCTTGCACCTGAGAGATGGGGAACACCGCAGAGATTCCATGAATTGAATTTCACCAAATCGCATCATGGACTTACCCATTCTCAGGACAGAGCAGATGTGAAGAAGAGTCTCACAAGAGTTGACCGCTTTTATGTGGAGTTGTTTGCTGAAGTGTTGGAACGTTTGGATTCAATAAAAGAGGGAGACGGAACTCTTCTGGATCACTCAATAATCACTTTGGGTTCAGGATTAGGTGATGGAAAATATCACACCATGGATGAGCTTCCTGTTATTGTGGCAGGATCTGCTAACGGCAAAATCAAGACGGGCCGCATGATTAATTGTCCTGAAAAAACGCCGCTGGCCAATCTTTGGCTCTCGCAAGCTCAGTTAATGGGTACAGGNATGGAAAAATTTGCTGATAGTACCGGTCCTTTGGAAGGCTTGCTTGCCTAAGGTCACTGCAGTTAATAAAAATAATCGTCCTGCTTTTAGCAGTGACCATGAATCTTGGTTTGGATAAGTTTCCTTAAGAATCCATTTAGATATTCATTGGATTTGGAATTTTCTCATGGCCGGTTCACCTGATCACCTGACCACTTTTCCCATGTTCTAATGACATCCTCGCGGCCCTTGAAATCTTTGTAAACGGCAGCGGCTGTGAATCCANTGTCNTTACCGATTTCGTAATTGCGNGCTAAAAAGACGAAATCCCAGGCAGGGTTTCCTTTGCCTCCGCCAGAAGGTGACTGAGCAAAGCGAAGCTCTCCTCGGTCTGTAATATCTTTGAACATCATAATAAAAACTTTGCCATGAGAGATTCCGTAATAAAANGGATAGAGATATTCGTATTNGGACACACCTTGCACTAGAGAGATATTGAAACCTGGATCAATGGGTGGGTCCCAATCACTTCCTGCCGGACGATGACAGGCCTGNTCGCCGTGAGTCTTNGGNACGTGGCTTATCCAGCGAGGCGTGGTCTTGCCTTTTTTTGACCGGGACCGTCCAATGAAATGTATGGACATGTCCTCGGGACCGTGGATGTAGGACGCAAAGAAAACCCCAATGTAGCCATGCTTCTTCCATGCATCCTGTAATGGTCGGAATCTGACCCGCATCTCTATAGTGTCTTCGCTGGTAAGTTCATAGGTTAGACGGCTCTGTAATGGCCAGTTCGCTGTGCGTTTTTGAAAAAGTTCAACTTTCTTCTCTTCTAATCTGCTTAGTTTGATGGGCGCGATTCTGGGCTCGAAAATATTCCATTCATAGCTAGTTAAATCGCCGTTAAATATGTGTTCGAAGTTGAGTCCGGAGTAGTAGGGAACAAAAAGTGTCCGTTTTGAGACTCCGTGATAGAGTTCCGAGATCCCGCTATAACCTTGCCGGTGATCTTTGCCGTAGGCCGCATTGTCAGCGATGACGGCTCGCAGGGATTCTGACTCTATTAGTGCCTGGGAACCCTCATCAGCCTCAGATGATAATGGCGTTATACAGGCTAAGATTAGTATGGTTGGAATATTTCGAACTAGAATGTTCATATTAAATATGGAACTGTATAAATATTATCTATGATGCAAATAAGTGGCAAGATTCCTGCCCAATGAATGATTAAAATGCTCGATTTGGACGTATAGCCATCACTTACACTGATAGTTAGGTTGTTGTCTATATTTAAGACGGTATTGTGTTGGAGTTCACTACTTAATTCTGTCAGCTTTCGCTAAATAGTCGGGATCGATATTGACACCGATTCCGTGACCGTTAGGCGCGGTCATTGATCCGTCTTTGACCGTAATCTTATTACCGGTGGATTCCCAGGGAAAATCATTACTTAGTCCTTTATATTCTTGATGTGGTCCAGGGTTGGGACATGATGCGGCAAAAATTCCCATGTAGATAAAACCAAGGCCTCCTCCGGAAATGTGGGGTGTGCAATCAAAGCCTTTAGCCGCTGCCATTTGAGCGACACGCAATGATCGAATCAGGCCGCCGTAATAGAAGATGTCAGGCTGAAAGATGCGAACGCCGCTATTTTCAACCATCCATTTAAATCGCCACTGACTACTTTCTTGTTCGCCCCATGCGATGGGGATTTCTAATGCATCAGCGACTCGATTTGTCTCTTCAAGGTAATCAAAGGGTACGGGTTCTTCGTAAAATGCGAATTTGTTTGCTTCTAATATTTTACCAATCTGAATTGCCTTTTTTACAGAGACGTAGGAGCTGTTGGCGTCGGCGTAAAGTGTGCACCTTCCGCCCAAGGCTTCAGCGACTATGGGGATTAATCTTTCAGTCCGGTTTGGAATTTCATCGATCACTTTCATTCGTCCTCCGACTTTGATCTTTAGTGCTTTGGCATTAATGCTCTGCACTGATTTAATGATGTGAATCAAGGATTCTTTGGGATCTTTAGAACGATGATTGTTAGCGATATAGAGATCGATCTGTTTGCGTCGATGCCCGCCTAACAGATCCGCTGCTGAAGTCTTGGCGATTTTACCAAGCAGGTCAAGGATCGCGAATTCGGCTGCTGCGAGTTGAATCCAGAACAGTTGTCCTTGCATCTTGTAATTACTTCCTCTCAGAAATACACCATCAACTAATTGATCCAGATTCCTCGCGTCTTTGCCTTGCAAGTATGGAGCGATCACTTTTGTAAAGACCTGCTGACTGAATTCCATCTTTCCAGGGTGTCCAACGGACCAGCCTTCGGCTCCATCTTTTGAACGTGCACGGATGAACCAGTTCCCTCCCCGTTTGTGCAGTGTAAGTGATTCGATGATGACTGGATCTGTCAGTTGATCGCGTTGAAGGATTGGCTTGAATGTTCCGATTGGATCTACGGATTTGCTCTGACCTTGACGGATACTACCAAACAAAGCAGAAGTTGCGGGGACGCACGTGGAAAAGAGAAAGCTTCGCCGATTAATGGATTCCATAGTTGCATGATAGGAACCGGGACTGCAGTTATAAAGGCGAAAAAACGCCTTCATTCGGACAGTCATAGAGTGGCCATTGGATAACTGTTAATGGCACCCCTTCAAACTTCATGCCGTGTCTTGTTAACAATACAGCATACTTGTACGTTGAGGGACGGTCATGTTATGGTTTTTGTATGAAAGAAAATGAAGAATTAACGATGCCGGGATATAGTCGACGCGCGGCAATTAGTGGTGCGCTTGCGGCTGCTGGCGGAGCAGCGGTTTTTGGGAATAGTGTGTCAGGTGCATCTCAAAAGAAGAAGGATGAACGGAGCGCTTCTCCAAAGAGGTACGATATGAAGAAATCGATTAATCTTTGGGCCTTTCCTTATCCCGAACGGATGAATTTGCGTGAGTGTATGCAATTGGCTAAGGATGCAGGATTTGACGGTATTGAGTTGAATTATGACTTGGAAAATGATCTCTCACCGAAGAATGGCACGAAAGAGTTCGAGGCTGTTCGGAAAATGGCGGATGAGATCGGTATTGCTATTAGCGGGGTTTGTTCTTTTCTTTTCTGGCCATATCCACTCACAAGTAATGATCCGAATGAGCGGAATAAGGGAATGGAGTTGGCGGCTAAGATGACGCAGTGTGCACATGACCTGGGTACGGAAAATTTATTAGTTGTCCCCGGTGCAGTGCATATGCCGTGGAGAGAGGATCACGACCCAACACCGAATGATGTTTGCGACCGTCGTGCGAGGGAAGCGATCGGTAAGCTGGTACCGATGGCAGAGAAGTTAAAGGTGCACCTGAACATGGAGAACATTTTCTTTAACGGGTACCTAATGTCTCCTGAGGAAATGATCAGTTTTGTTGACTCATTTGATAGTGAATTTGTGAAGGTGCATTTTGATACCGGTAACATTATGCTTTTCCAGTTTCCTGAGCACTGGATCCGGATACTTGGTGACCGGATCCAGAACGTGCACCTGAAGGAGTTCACTAAAAAGGGAACAGATCACTCATTGGAGTCATTCCGACCCCTATTGGATGGTACTACGGACTGGCCTAAGGTGATAGAGGCTTTTGAAGGNACTGGCTACCGNGGGTATCTGACCTTTGAGTATTTNCATCCCTATCCNCATTATCCGGAGGCATTAATTTATCAAACAAACGATTCGCTTAACCGGATGCTAGGAATGGCCTAGATAGGNCATTTTGTAAAGTGCGTGNAGAATAACTTTTAATNGNAAAAATGATCAAAAGTTGTATGTGAAGGTTACTCGACTTCGTGCACGTCATCGAGAACTCCACGCGGAATGCACACAGTGAGTACGGTCAAGTCACCGACAGCTTTATGTTTAACTCCCCTAGGGACATAGACGACTACGCCTTTTTTGACGCTCACTTCTTCATCATCAAGGACGAGTTTACCTTCACCATCAATGATATAATAAATTTCATCCGTTTTCTTGTGGTAGTGAAGTTTCGCATCTTGGATTTTAACGTGATGGACTTCAGCTGCGGCCA
This sequence comes from Verrucomicrobiales bacterium, assembly GCA_002708885.1. Taxonomy (GTDB): domain Bacteria; phylum Verrucomicrobiota; class Verrucomicrobiia; order Verrucomicrobiales; family DEV007; genus EC70. The sequence goes on from PAPL01000013.1 coordinate 14,588, forward strand.
GATCTGATTCTTCGATCAAGCACCGGATTGCTCCACAAGTTTCAGACCAAGGTGTAACTTCTTCAGGATCTCGTCGGAATGGCGTAGCGGTTAATTCAGTTTCAAGTGCAGTGTCCATATTTAAGATTTTATAGAGAATTTTTATTTACTGCAATGATCATCCTTCCNTTTGCATGACTCTAATCATTATTCCTTATTCTAATATATAAATGAACAAACTAACGCTTTACCTGNTTGAAAANTTTCTGTTAATCATATGTTTATGAATTTCTTTAAATTTGGGTCATTATTAATTCTCCTGATTTGCTTTGTTTTTACTGAAGGGGTCAAAGCGGATCATCATAAGAAAATTAAGATTCTTTACATGGGTGGTCGTGANCATGACTGGAAAGGCTATTATGAGTCCATAGTTCCTTTGTTCAAAAATCAGGGCGACTTTGAGTTAGTCTTTAGTAATAAGCTTGATGATCTTAGGGCTGATAAAATCAAGAATTACGATGTGATTCTATTCTTTGGTTCGGGAGGTAATTTTACTGATCCTGCACAGGAGAGTGGCCTCGAATCTTACGTCAAAAATGGAGGTGGCGTCGTTGGCGTTCATGCGACTGATGCTTTCAAGAAATCAGATGCTTATTGGAAACTTTTCGGAGGTCAGTTCATTGGTCATGGAGGAGGGGANTTTAAGATTGTTTTTACTGATCAGGATCATCCGATCACCAAAGGAATGAAACCTTTTCTAATACATGATGAATCTTATAGAGATAAATTTCATCCTGAGACCAAGGACAAGTTGCATCATCTTGGAAGAATTGATCGTGGAAAAGAAAACCATTCAATGATTTGGGTCCATGAATATGGAAAGGGTAGGCTCTTTAATACCGGACTAGGACATGACCAAAAGGCATGGGATAATCAGGCATTACAAAAGCTCGTTATCCGTGCCATTTATTGGGCAGCTAAGAAGCCTGTGAAGGATCCAAAATAACAAATTATATATCCCTGATATTTGTTCACTAATTATTATCTAATCATATCGTTATTATTAACNNTCTGTTTTTCTTTCACTGTCAAAGGTGATGAAAAATTGGANTCCTATTTAGGTGATCCTGTTTTTGATAAGAAAAGGCTCTTTTCTGATCAGCGTTACCCNAATGTAGTGGTTTCGAAAAAAGGAACAGTCATTGCTGTTTGGGGNAATTNCGGTGTTGCTATACGGCGAAGTGAAGATGGTGGCAAGTCATGGGGTGAGCCGATCAATGTTTCAGAAAAGGGTTATAATGGTGGGGGGGCTATTGTTGATAATNATTCAGGAGACATGCTTCTTTTTGTTGAGGAAAGGCAACCTCCTGCGCCACTGACAGTTTATCGAAGTAAGGACGATGGATTAAACTGGAAGTCTCAGAAAACAGTAATAGAAAAGGATTTAAATGGAAACAATCCTTCCATGCACATGAATGAGAGCGGCATCACTTTGATGGNAGGGCNCAAGAAAGGGAGACTATTGAGGGCCACACGTTTCTATGGCTCAAATGAAAGAGAGGCTGAGTGGTCAAAGCACTATACTAATGCAATTTACAGTGATGATGGAGGTAAGAGCTGGAAGACAAGTAGTCCTTTTCCAGAAAATGGTACTGGTGAAGCGGCCCTTGTTGAACTCTCGGATGGGCGAATTTATTACAATTCGAGAGTCCATTGGCCTGAGAGACCGAATAACCGGCGTCGACGAGAGGCATGGAGTTTTGATGGGGGAGAGACTTGGAAAGATTGGAAGATTGTTCAGGCTTTACCTGATGGTGATCAGGGACGGGCCTATGGATGTATGGCTGGCATGACTAGAATTCCATCTAATGATAAGGATGTCATTATTTTCAGTAACCTAGACACTGATGCATCGCACCGTGAAAGAGTCACTGTCTGGGCAAGCTTAGATGGGGGAAAGACATGGCCGGTCAAACGCCTTGTAGATGGTGGGCGAAGTGGGTATTCCTCTTTGTCTGTTGGTCGACATGGTACGCCTAGTGAAGGTTGGATTTATCTTCATTATGAACATGATCCATTNAAGGGATCNCACATGGCACGATTCAACTTATCATGGCTACTTGAAGGCGAGTTGACCGGAAATGGAGATTTACCAAAACTAAAACGCGGGAATTGATGAGTCCATGTTCACCGAAAGTTATTTTTCAGGTGAACAAAACAGGTTGCGAGCTTCATTAAACGTCTGATAATTAGAACTGGGAATATGACTATCAAAAACATGACACTGGTGTGCCTTTCTTTCTTTTTTGTGACGGGAAATCTCATCGCGGCTAAGAGACCAAATATTATTTTTATCATGTCTGATGATCATACTTCACAGGCCATCGGTGCTTACGGGAGTAGNCTAGCAAAGCTCAACCCTACTCCAACNNTAGATCNGTTAGCNNANGAAGGAATGCTCTTTGAGAATGCATTTTGCTCTAATGCAATCTGTGCGCCTAGTCGTGCCACTATTCTTACTGGTCAGTATGCGCACACGTGTGGAGTGCATGATCTTCGAGGCAGCATTGAGCCGGGACGTCAGTACCTTGCTAAGGAGATGAAGAAGGCNGGTTATCAGACTGCNATGATCGGAAAGTGGCATTTGAAGAAGGAGCCGGCCGATTTTGATTATTATTGTGTATTGCCAGGCCAGGGCAAGTATCATGACCCCGAGTTTCGTATCCGCGGTCAAAAGAAATGGCCCAAAAANNTCATCAAGTTTGACGGGATGCATTCGTCCGATGCTATCACTGATCAGACCCTTAAGTGGCTCAAGGAAGGCCTTGATGNATCAAAGCCATTNTTTCTGATGCATCATTACAAGGCTCCGCACGATTACTTTGAACATGCGCACAGGTACAATGAGTACTTAGCGGATGTGGAGATTCCAAAGCCTGAAAATCTTCACAATTCACACCCTGCTAAGTTTGGCTCCATCGCTACGCGAGGATATCAGGACGAACTGATTCCGCACGTGGGCACATCAATTGGTAACCGAAACCCTCGTCGTTCTTATGCGAAGGACCTTCCCCAGAAGTTTCCTCAGGATTATCCTGCCGATTATGATCCTTCAAAACTCAGTGATAAGGAGGTAAAGGACATGGCCTACAATGTTTACCTTCGCAAATATTTGCGGTGTGTGAAGGGAGTCGATGATAACCTTGAACGGCTATTTGCCTATTTGAAGAAGAGAGGGCTCATGGATAATACGGTCATTATCTACACCGGAGATCAGGGATTCATGCTAGGTGANCATGATTANCAGGACAAGCGGTGGATGTATGAGGAGTCAATGCGCATGCCGTTCCTGATCCGATATCCAACAACTATTAAGGCTGGGAGTAGAACCGATGCGGTCGTGGCGAACGTTGACTATGCTCCGACCATTCTTGATTTTGCGGGGGTCAAGAAGCCATCCTATATGCAGGGCCGTAGTTTTAAGTCCATATGCGAGACGGGTAAAGAACCTAAAGATTGGCCGAACGAAGCCTATTATCGATACTGGATGCATATGGCGCATCATGACAATCCTGGTCATGTTGGAATTCGCACTAAGCGATATAAGCTGATTTATTTCTATGGGGCCGATTACCAAGGCAATAATCAGACGCCTCCTGCTTGGGAGCTTTATGACATGGAAAAGGATCCTTTCGAGTCTAATAATCTCTACGATGATCCGAAATATACTGACAAGGTAACCGAATTGAAGGGNAGGCTAGCTTCNNTGCGTCAACGCNTAGGCGATGATGGTAAAGANTTTCCCAAGACTGAGNAGGTNCTNCAGGAGTTCTGGGATTACGATGGACCTGACCGTGAAAGGGCCCGTAAAATATCTGGGGAATTTCTTAAGCGTCGATTATTGGAGTTAAAGGCTCCTCCGAAAAAGAATAAGAAATAATTATCTTTTTCTGTTAATGCGATTCTTACCGTTTTTTATTTTTCTCGCAATGATGTTTCTCGTCGGGTGCGAGGGCTGGAAGTTGGATTATGGAAAGCCCGTAGCACAGTTTCTTGAAAAGGATCTGTCCACGATGGGTAAAGCGTATATAGGGAAAAAAATTACGGTGAAAGGAAAAGTCTCTAAGGTGGTCATTTATCCTGTCCCAGCAAAGGTATTTCTGGACAGTGGGACAGAGTGTAATCTGGGCAAATTTACAAGGATGGCGGAGAGTTGCAAAGTAGGGGATGAAATTTTTGTTGATGGTATTTTAAAGCGTTTAGAAAAAGGAGAAGCATTATTGGATCCGGCAGTTCTCAGAGATCCGGATGCGGATTTTGTTCCTCTGAGGGAGTGAAACTTTATTTGGATTGATTACTAAGATAGAGGCACGCTAAGGACCTTCTTTAAGGATGCAGTACAGATGCTTAGCTCCCCGGAAAATTCCCGGATAAACTGTATTTTTTTTGGAGGTATTTCCCAACTTCTGAGAAGGGCCCTGCCTTTGGGTCATCTCCGAGAATTCTATCAAAAACGATAATCTCGGCAATCTTTCCATTAAAGAACCATTCAGCTCCTGGATCTCCTGGCGGGTCAAGAATGCCATGACCTCCTACCTGAATGAAGTTAATTGGATCGAGAGGGAGTGTAGATTCGTCTCGAAGCTTTGTGCCAGTTTGCCTGCCATCAACGATCATCTCCAGTTCCGATTTGTGCTTATCAAAACGAACAGTGAGGATGTGAAATTTAGTGTCTAGCTTAGATTCGTGGCTCTGAATTTTCTTGCCATTTCCAGGTCCTCCATAATGAACACAGAACCAGCTGTCGGATTTGCCGCCTCTTCGTATGCCCAGTCCACCACGACCAGTCTTGGAGTCAGCGGTGGCACTTAGGGTCATGGGGGAAATGATAGGGATAAATGGCATGCTTGTTACTAGAAAGACAGTGCCGCGATTCAGATCAAAGGACGTTTTAAAGCGGCCTATCAATGCGTCTGTAATTTCAAAATTGCTTCCCCCCTTACCGCTGAACTGGAGAGCGGGTTTTCCTCCAATTTCAGGAACTTTCCTTACAAGTGATGGACGAGTTTTTGTTGACTTGTAAGCGGGGGTTAGTTCGATGCCTCCTGCGGACTGATCAGTCCATTGAGCGACATCTGTTTCGCTTCCTCCTTCTTTGGAATTATCTTCAGTAGTGATGCCGGCATCCGCCATCAACCATAGACGCAGATTTTCTTTGGGGAATGGCTTAGTTTCAGCGCTCAATGAAATTAAGGGTAGCCCGATTCCAAGGAAAGTCGTTACGATGTACTTCATGGTTGAACCTATACCATAATTATTATTTACTCCAAAAAATTAATCAGAAGAACAATGAATATAGACCGTATGAAAAAAATCAAAATCTCTTTTCTATCCATTCTCTGTATGGTTTTCTCAGATAGTCTGGAGGCGTAGCAAGAAAATTCCAAAGCTACATCACCCAAAATTGACTTGTGGTTAACTTATCCAGGACTTGAAGGCCCAGGAAAAAATAGGCATGTTGTCCTAATCGCGGCTGAGCAAGAATATCGTAGTGAACAATCCATGCCGATGTTGGCGAAAGTCCTTTCCAAACACCATGGCTTTGATTGTACTGTTTTGTTTTCGGTTAATTGAAAAGGTGAAGTAGATCCGACTGTGCCAGCTCCGTTCAAAGACAAAACAAAACGACATAATATTCCAGGTCTTGATCTTTTAGTTAAAGCTGACTGTCTGATTTGGATTTCTCGATTCATGCATCTTCCGGAAGAGCAGATGCAGCACTTTTATGATTACTTTGATTCAGGAAAACCATTTATTGCCCTGAGGACTGCTAATCACGGTTTCTGGGGTGGGTTACAATACAAGAAGGACGGAAAAAATGTTTCACTGCGCGAAATGTTGGGCGGTACATTTATGGGGCATCACGGTGGTTGGCATCGTGAAGCAACGCGCGGAGTAATTGTTTCTGAAAACAAGAAACATCCTATTCTTGCCGGAGTGGGGGATATCTGGGGGACTTCCGATGTTTATCGTTGTCATAATGATAAGAACCCTTTTCCAGAGGATTGCACATCATTGGTTTTAGGACAGCCATTAATCAATCTTGAAAAGGATGCTCCGCCCAACACAAAGAAAGAACCTTTTCCTGTTGCTTGGACAAAAAAATGGACAGGAAACAAAGGTCTGGATTCGAGGGTTTTTCATTTCACAATGGGTTCAGCGAAGGACTTGGAAAATGATGGGGTAAGGAGAATGACGGTAAACGCAGTTTATTGGGGGTTGGGTTTGGAAAAATATATTAAACCAGATCGTTCTGTTGCCATAATTGGAGATTATAAGCCCTTAAAGGCCGGTTTTAATTATGAGAAGATTGGAGTGAAACCGCGCAAGGTTGAGTATTACAAGTAAAAGTTTTCTATCTCATGATTTTTAAATTCGTCATAATTCACTTGCCTAATCTAAGATTTTTATTTTGGCGTTCTTGATTAGAACAGGGGATCCGCCTCTGCTCAAATTCTGAAAACCTATTCTTCCTGACTTTGGCCGATCTCTCAGTGAGACTGCATCCTTACCGTTGTGTCTCTTGATGATTGTGGTCTCTTTGCTCAGATCATGGTCAAGAATAAGGGTTTTATTCAGAGTCACTTTGATGTGCGTTCCCTTTAAGATGATTTTGTAGCGGTTCCATTTTTCAGGTTTGTATACTTGCTCAATTGGAGCAAGAGCTCGATAAAGACCTCCAGTAAGTTCGGAATCTTTGGCCTTTGTGTTATACCGATAGTCTGCCATTTGTAGCTCTAACCCATCGAAGGCAGGATCACCTGATTCTGGTGATCGGAGAGCACAGCCACTGTTACCTTGTGGGCCAAGCTTAAAATCGAATTGGAGCTCAAAGTCAGAATAATCTGATTCGCTAATTAACCATGATCCACGCGCTCCTCCACCGTTAAGGATGCCTTTTTCTACTACCCATTGGGCACCTTCTGGTCCGGGCTTGGAAATGTCGGACCATGCACGAACGACCCAGCCCTTTGGGATTCCATCTTTTGGGAAAAGAGGTCTAAATTCGTCGCCCAGTGATTGGAGTTGGGTGAAGGGTAAAAGTGCCGACAGGAGGGTGAGGCATTTGATGATATGTTGTTTACTTTGATTCACTATTGTTATCCTTTCTCTATCTTTATTAATCCTTATGAAAGGAACTCTCAATTTGCACAAGTATTTTCAATTTTAAGTGCGAATTTCATATCGTATTGATTTTATATTTGTTATAAAATAATTTTAATTATGCGTGTATATTCTCAGATCTTGGGAATTTTATTGCTTTCCTTGAAACCCATTTTAGGTGCAGATAGGGCAGGGATGGACTGGTGGTCATTTCGTGAAGTTAAGCGGCCTAAAATCCCTGAAGTTTCGGACAAAGGAAACATTAAACCGATTGATGCTTTTATCAGGAACCGTCTAGAAAAAGAAAAAATTGAACCTGCTCCTACCTCTGATAGGCAGGCCCTAATTCGTCGGCTCCACTTTGATCTGATTGGAATTCCTCCGAGCCATGAAGAGGTGAAAGATTTTGTTCATTCAGAAAA
>PAPL01000014.1 GCA_002708885.1 Verrucomicrobiales bacterium
TCCTTTTAAACTGACCTGCGGAGCACTCACACTCACAGTACCTGAAGCCTGCAGCGCCACTCCATCAGGCATTGATAAGAACGCTCCCTCTCCTCCACTCAGCGTCACAAAATTACTCGCTCCATCTCCGAAAGAAGCTTCCACGTTCGTTAACCCAAACTCCAACGAGTCTTCTTTTCCTCCCTCCTCACTGGCAAAGCGGCGCACCGAAAAGTTCGCCTTCAACTTCTGGCCCGCCACGTCAATCTCTATCGGTGTCTCAAATCCTTTAATGTCATAAAAGGCCTCCTCCCCTTTCTTTAACTGACCCTCCACAAAATCAACTGCAATGCTCTTTCCCTCCTCGCCAATCGACACTGCCTGATCAATGACATCTTCAAAGCTATTATAACTAATTGATATCGGTCCACTCAGAGACAANNCACTGATACCCACGACCGATACCTGACCTTCCGCCTTAAGGGCATACTTCACATCATCCCCTTCTCCCTTCTTCACCAACCCTATCGTCGCGTCCGTGATCATCAGTCCACGNGCNAANGGATTCAACTCTCCGTCCTNCGTCCGCAATGAACCTTCTCCTATGAAGAGTGTCGTGTTCTCGGAACCAAAGACTTCGTANCCGTCCTGTGACTTGAATTCAATGTCCCCTTCAATCGTCAATACTCCTCCAACATTCAGAGATGCTCCAANNAANGANNCNGAAAATAGGCTCTTNTCNGAACCACTNAATNNNACNNTGANACTGTNCTCNCCGACNNATAANTCCTNATTAACCGNNGAACCGGTATTATTAAAGCGAAGGACAAGNGTNCCNCCNGCTTNAAGGCCCGGCACTTTCGCTGCAAGTTTCCCTTCAAGTGATCCGGCCACTCCGTTCCCGGTCACCAGAACCACTCCTTTCCCGTTCTCCAAGATTCCAGCGGCCCCATTCACATCCACCGATGCTTTCACCTTATTTACCGCTATCTTCGTGACCCCTTCACTCTGCTCGAAGACAAAATCACCCCCCAGTTCGGCAGGCAAACCCCTTGATCTTAAATTTCCAAGTTCTGCCTCAGCATTAGACAAGGAGATCCTCACAAATGGACCCGATTCAGAAAGTGTATTAACAATGACCTGCCCTGAAGTGGCAGTAAAAAACATCCCGGGAATATCAATGTAAGGATCATTAAACTCAAAATTACCAGATGCTCCTCCGGCCTTGATTACTATTTCCCCGGTAGCATCTGAAACACTGACAATTTCTTTATTCCCATCATTAAACGCTACTCGTACATGACTCGCACTTGCCACGACAGATCCGTCATCTTCCTGACTGAACTGGAAATCACCAGTGATCTTCTGCCCCAAAATCGATAGATCAATTCCTTGACCATCAATAATGAACGTTTCAGGCCCGGCNCTAATTAAAATTTCTGTTTCGGGCCATTGTGTTATGACTTTTCTATTCACGGAAACATCCTTATTAGTATTGACCTGAAGCTTAAAATCACCAGAAGCCTCAATGCCTGGAACCTCAACTCGGAGAGTCCCATGGACACTGGCCGATAAACCGGCCTGATCAAGTATCATGGCCCCTGAACCTCCGACAAGTCCCAGCTCGGCCCGATCTTCAGATCCGAAGTAAGCGGANACTCCCGAGGCTACAACGATCACTTCAGAACCTCCNCCATCGAGACTAGATTCTTCGAAAACAAAGTCACCGCTCATTGACTGTCCAGAAACATCCAAAGTGACCCCTGAACCTGCTACTCTTGTGAAAGGGCCTTGGCTGACTGAAAAACTCTTCAATTCTCCATCAACAAAGAAGTTCTCATTTATTGCGGATCCCGTGCCATTATATTCAAATATAAATTCGCCCGAAGCCTCGACACTTTCCGCAGAAATTAGTAAATCTCCAGAAACGGAAGCGACTGTACTTTCCTGAAGAAGAAGAACGTCCCCTTCACCATTCCTCAATGAGATGATTTCTTGATTCTCATCACCGAAATCAGCTTGGAAATTATCGAAGTGAATTCTGTAATATGTTTCTTTGGTCGATTTTTGACGTTTGACTGAAACGTTNCCAAACATTGTCTGCGTCCCAAGACTCATCGCCATGGCTTCGCCCATGAATTCGAAGAACGGGTCACCTTCTGAGCTCAGAGATTCAGACTTTTCAAAAGAAACAGTCACCGGATCACCTTTACCTGGAACTTCAATACTTTCAGTTACACTATCACTGAAGGAATTTAATCGGACGTGAACAGGGCCACTGAGTGAAGTTTCGGGGACACCAATTAGCTTAACCGTTCCAGTCGCATCGAGCGCATACTCTGCGTCTTCACCTTCTCCGTTCTTCACTAATCCTATTTTCGCTCCTGATATGAGAAAACCCCTAGCNAATGGATTGTNTAGACCATTTTCCAGAACCATTGGCCCATCACCCACAAACAGAGTCACATCAGAGGCCCCGAGCACTTCATATTCTCCAGGCTTTTCGAAAGAAAAACGGCCTTCAATTGTTATTATATCATTAATATTAATTTTAGCTTCTGAAGCAAGTACAGTGAAATTTTGTCCCTGAGATGCCTCAAATTTTATTTCCAATTTGGTCCCGTCAANGATGACACTCTCATTGACAGCTCCTCCGGTATTATTGATTCTGAGTATTAAAATAGCGCCCGCCTCAAGGCCTCCGACTCCTAAATCAAGTTCTCCTTCAAAAACACCTGCAAGGCCCCTGCCCCCAATGATCATTGCACCGCTACCTTTAGTGAATTTGCCATTAGCACCACCAATCTTAACCTCAGACTCAATATCATTGAATCCAAGCATCAATTTACCGTCAGATGATTCAAAGAAAAGATCACCCTTCAACTGTGCGGAAGAACCGTCAGGACCATTGAGATCTTTTAGTCGCAGATCCACTTCACTGAAGAATGCCCGAACATAGGGCCCAGCAGGCAGTTCAGTTTCAGCGGCATCAAGCGTCACTGGAAACTTTCTGGTATTAAATTCTACTAGGACCTGATCAGCGCTAATGCCTAATGGAAATTCAGCGCCCGGGACATTTTCCATTCCCTCAACTTTGGAAACGTTCATATGACCGTCCATACCAAGCTCATCGAGTGATAATGATCCGTTACCATTAGTCAGGCTCAAATAAGTAGTATTCCCTCGTCCCATTGACAAGTTCACGTCCTCAAGGCTCACATCCATGCCCCCATTATCCTTGGAGGAAAACGTAATGTTACCCTTCATGTTCTGGCCAGCGAGATTTAAGTTCACCTCGCTCCCCCCGACTTCCATCACGGGTCCGGCCCTAATGTCCAGTTTCGATGACTTTCCCTCCATGAAAAAGGCCTCATACACCGAATCTTCAAAGGTCTTTATTTTGACTGTGAAAGCCCCCTCTGCTGATACATCAGGCAGTAGAACATTAATCNACCCGTTAGCCTCAACTGCTACACCTTTTGAATCAATCAAAGCGGCTCCTCGATCAACCTTAACCTCAATGTATTTATTGCTATCATCCCCGACGAGGACCTGAGCATTCATGATGGTCACCCCTACCCTGTCAGATAGAGATGGAAGTGCCTTAATCATGAAATGACCGCTCAGAATTTGTGATCCAACTGAAATACGAACTCCTTTCCCTTCAATCATTTCGGTTTCTGATGCGGAAANGNCTAATTTTAAAGAATTTCCACCAATAGTCAGCGAATGGTTCTGATTAGAGTTCGTATTATTAATTTTTGCAGAAAATAGTCCCTCCGCCTCAGCATCATTAGTATTGATTGTTATTGCTGCCGAAAAGTCTGCAGCGATGCCTGATTCATCAATTACCAAGGCCCCATTTCCCTGATCCATAGAGACCAATTCATTAGCCCCCAAATGGACTGTGCCATTTTCAACAGCAGCAAATAGCCTTGTGACATCCAATCCTGAACCCTTGNTAAGTTCTACCAAGAATGAAAAATCACCAGAGAAATAATCCCTACCATCGCTGAATTGAACCTTAGAATTATTGGTTGCAACCTTAAGATAGTTCTCTCCCTCAAAACGGTAGATTTTATTATTAAATACATGATCAAGCGATGATTCTCTGGAATTGAATTCAACTTCTGCGGACGAAACAATTAATTGAACCTCTTNAAGGCCTTTGAAATTCATGGCCCCGGAAAAAGAAGCCGCTACGCCCTCATCATCCGCAAAGAGGACCCCATTTAAATCCTTCAATTCATAACTTACTTTTGAGTCCTCGCTTCCAATCGAACCGGAAAGGTTAAGTCCTTCTACCTTCACCTCCACCTTATCAAGACTCTCTCCGGTAACAGCTGAACTGAGGACCACTTCGAGAATATCTGCTTCTACTNCTGTTTTCAGTAAGTTAAAGTTCGTTTTAGATTCCGTTTTAGATTCCGTTTTAGAAAGACTCGCCGAGAAGTAAGGTCCTTCAGGCAGATTCAGTTCCTTCGAATTAAAGGTTCCATTAAATGCTTCACCCGTAGTGTTTAGCTTTAAGGTAGTCCGTCCACTCGCCTNTAAATGATCAGCCACCGATAACTTAATTGTCCCGTCAAATGAACCTAAGTATCCGTCATTCAGGACATAAAAGAATCCTGTCACATCACTGACGTTGCCGGCCTGACCTGGAAGAGTAATATTGACGTCGGTTAACTCCACACGGACCTCCCTGAAGGACTCCTCAGAGGATCCGAGCGTCTCCTTTAAAAGCGTTCTATTTGCGTCCTCAGCAAGAGAAAAACTAATGGAACCACTGAATAATATTTCTCCCATCGACAAACTCAGATCTGACCCACTCAACTCGAATGTCCCAGATTCAATGCCGTCAATAGCAGCATCAGTTCCATTGAATCTGAAAGTTGGTGCTGGTTGATTTTTATCCAGATTAATGGCNCTGGGATCATCGCCTGATCCGATGTCAAGGTCCTCAAACTCACCGATAACACCTTCATTCATTATATGAAATGCCGCTCTAGTAGCTTTCATGTTGAAGACCGGATCATCCACAGTCGCACCAAACTTGGTCACGAGATCATTAATCTCGAAATGGAGGGCACCCTGACCATTAATAGTGGATCCAGATATTTTAATTTGCCCACTAACGTGAGCCGCACCCAAATCGGCAGAAAATGTCTCTGCATCAATGAANACGCCTTTGCCCTCATTCATTTCCAGATCAAATCCCGGCTCTGGTGATTTCACTATAAGCGAGGATTCAGAGGAATTGACCCTCATTGACAAATCATCAACTATAATTTCCACATCTTGTTGATCTTTTTTATATGAGAAATCTCCTCCCATCTGACCAACAATTTGATCGCTAGTGAGGACCATTGCTCCAGACAAGGACATCCCTGATGAGGCATCCTTGATCCCATTCGAGACTATTTTAATATTTTCCGCCTGAAACATGAGAACTGCCTCGTCATGAGTNCCACCACTGATCGGCTNACCATAAAACACGCGCCCATTATTAAGCTGTCCTGACCGGATCACGAAATCTCCTTCAATCACTTCTCCCGCTGTTTGCAGTTCAACTCCATTACCCGACAACGCAACGTAAGGACCGGCAGGAAGTAATTTATCAGTTAATGAAACACTCTCCTGACCACTGTTGAACTCGAGACCAAATTGACCACCATTTAAGTCAAAAGAAGGTAGCCCTGATTTAAATAGGGTAGAGCCAACATTAACATTCCCATAAACCTTATCATCCTCTATGAAGAATTCCCCTGTAGCATTATTTAGTCCAAGTTCAGCCGTTCCTGCGGAAAAACGAACAGAAAACTCCTCAAGAGACACCCGTAAGAAATACCTCCACTGATTCCCTATTTTACTTCCATCTAATTTGATTACCGCACTAGACTTTAATTCCTGCTCCCCAATTCCAATCGACATCTGAGCCACATTCACCTCCAGGCTCTTGGCCCCTTTCTTAAAATTAAATCTGACCCCTGAGCCATCACCTTCTTTGGAGATCGTTTGATCAATTTTCAGATTGGTCTCATTTAACTCTAACCTTCCTGACCCGGAAACTGTAGCTTCCCCAATATTTTCAGCGCCAAAATTTCCAGATGCTATTACAACATATTTACCCTTATTTTCACCTTCTCCCACAAAACGGATCACCGAAATCTCGGCATCTTGAACATAGAAACCGGTAAAATCAAATTCCCTCGCCCAAGCATCATTTGAATTGTTTTCTGCCGACAAAAACAATTCGAACTCATCCCCAATCAATGTTTCAACCTCATACTCATCACCTCCAACATCAATCACATCATCTCGCCAATCCAATGCCCCTCTGATTTGAAGCCGGTCCCCAATTTTTAAATGTGCGGTTTCAGTTTTAACTTTAAAATAATTTACCGACGATTCCTGATCGCTAAATTCCAAATCAATGTTCCCGCCTTGGAATGGGATGACACGATCGACCTCAGACAGAGTAGTGTTCGCTTTAACACTCAATCGAGTCCCTGCAGAGAAATTTNCATTCGCAAGGTTCGCCGATCCGAACAACTGCATCGCCACACCGTTAACGTTAGCCAAAATCACACCCGATCCGTCGGACAAGCTTAAATTCTCTGTTTCTATCGATATTCCTGAAAAGGCAAAAATATACTCATGGCCGGATAATTGTGATTCAGAGGCATGAAATTCAAATTTGCCTCGGGCAGGCAAATCAGCCAAAGTCATTGAGGAATTTGTATTGCTAGTGTCACCTGAAATTAGAAAACGCATGTTTCCAAATCCATCATCAACATAATCCACCTCAACATCCATTTGAGGAATGGCAAGCCCGTTAAAATTGGACTTTATCANAGCCCCCGAGAACTCAATCTTAAGATNTTTNTTCGAATCGATTTGAATTTNTCCNTTGATCTCTTTCAAAGCAACGTCAGTCCTTGGCGAATCAGAGAAAAGAATTTCACCCTCACTAACAACTAATGACAACTTCTCAGAATTTTGTTGATTCAAATAAACACTAAGACTCAGCTCCATTGCCACCTCATCGGAGCGCATAAAAATCCCTTTTCCTATTATCTGAGCTGAATCCTTCTTAAAATCTATAATTTCTTGGGGAATTCCTCCACCTTTCAAAGTGAGCTGATCAATACTTTCATCTAATTGATTCCAGGCAATCTGAACACTTGTCTCTCGATCATTCTCATCATCAAATGAAGTAAGATTTAAATCGGAACCATAGCCACTAATAGTCCCTTCCCCGGTTATCCCAAAACCGCCGTTATCTGGATCAAATAGAACCGCAACATTTGCCCGAGAAACTCTTATNCCTGCCTCATCTCCGGTAAATACCGAATCATTTTCAGCCGACCCCATGAATAATGAACCGTTATCAAGAAGGACATATGCATAGTCCCCATTGTGGCCTGCTGAAAACAGGCCACTTAATTCAACGGAACCGATTGAAATGCTGCCATAAAAGCTCTTCTCTGATATCTGATCCAGGTCTCCTTTCCCTTCCAGAACATTCTCAAAGAGCTTATTCAACAACACTGAACCCGTATCAATTCTAATGACTTCTTGGTTCGGATTAGCCTCAAAATTAATGACAGCATCGGCTACTGACGTGTCAACGGCTCTGAGCCTGTAGGAGCTATTATCCAATAAAGGCAATAGGACCAGGCCACCTCCAAGGTCGAGACCCTCTATCTGTGAGAAGTCACCGAATGACTCACCGAATGTCATGAATTCAAACTCATCACCGGCTTCAGGAATGAATGAATCCAATAAATTAATCTCTAACTTACCTTCGAGAAAAGCATTTTCATCAATCACTAGACGATCGAATTCATGCTCCTCAGTTCCACCAATTTCCAACTCAAGGACTCCTGANGGCTTATTAGTCCACTCTATAGTTTGAAGGATACCCGGACTGTAGCCGGGGGAAAGGACTCCCTCATTAATGAGATGTCCCGGCACGCTCCCGGACCCCTTGAGGACCACGTTCTCACTAACATAAAACAAACCATCATCGCCAAATTCGGCATTCCCATTCAGTTCAATGACTTCTGAATCATCATCAGTGGACCCGCTCCAGTCAACTAGTTCGGCTTGAGAAAAAATAGGATCCTCGTTAGCGGCAGGGCCTGGCTCTTCAGCATTTCCTCGCTCAACAATATATTCTCTATGATGAACAGAATTATCTTCTAAAAAATCATTTTCTGAAGCCTCATAGCCCGGTTCAATTTGCTCAATCGGTGCATCTATTGGAGCCGCGGATAAAAGGATTTTAGGCTCAAGTTGTTCAACACAAAAAATATTCTTATCAGCCCAATCTTCATCGATTGGATGACTGCCCGAATCAGTGCTGTAGGGAATATCCGACAAGTCATCAATTCAACTAAAATGGGCATAAAATGACAAGCCTAAAGCCCCTATATATCGGTCCAAATTTAATAGGAAAACAGCGAGATTTACAGGCTCAAAAAATCTCTTAGCTCCTCAACATCAACGGTCACCGACAAAACCAAGACCGGCCTTCATTTTTTCTTCTTCTTCTGACACGGACTTGCGTCTAGCACGGTCCAGATTTTCGGCTCTGATCTGCGCCAAAAACATCAAAAAACGAAGAATATAACTTCGTTTCCCTTGAGATGAATTCTTCGATAATAGCCACTTAAAAACATAAAGAATTGTTGAAGGAAGATTCTTTGAAAACAAATCATCAGTCAGAGAATAGAATGCGGATGTGCTACCGGGATCCCCTTGCCTGGCGGCGCGCCCAAACAACTGACGGTCAACTCTTCTACTTTCATGGGGTTCAGTTGCGACCACATGAATGCCTCCCAAATCCTTTACACCATAACCGAGCTTTATGTCAGTTCCTCTTCCCGCCATATTTGTGGCAATGGTCAGCCGCTTCATTTTGCCAGCCTCAGAAATAATCTTCGCCTCTTCATTTAATTTCCGAGCGTTCAGGACATCACAAGATACATCGCTATCTTCAAATAAATCATTTAACCTTTCACTGGCCTTCACGCTCCGGGTTCCTATTAGAACCGGCTGACCAGTTACAATCCTTGTCCTGACGCTTTGTAGAATCGCCTTTTCCTTTTTCTTAACTGAATCAAAAAATAATGTCTGTTTGTGCTCCCTCATGTTGGGCATGTTCCTCGGTATTTTAACTACAGACATTCCGTAAGTATGCCAAACCTCACTAGAAATTTCACTAGCTGTGCCGGTAGCACCAGAAATGGCACCGTATTTCCTGAAGAATGATTGGAAACTGATCTGGGCAACTGTCTGGGTCGGGTTTGTAATCTCAACTTCCTCCTTAGCCTCAACCATTTGGTGAAGTCCCATTTTCCAACTTCTATTTGGCATGGGCCTGCCAGTAGATTCATCAACTATTACAATCTTATCTCCTTCAATGATGTACTGTTCACCCAATTTAAAAAAATGTTTGGCTTCGAGGGCCAATTGAACCATATGCATTTTTCTTTTTTGACACTTCCATATTGGAATATCCGGAAATCCAAGCTCATACAGCATCTTTTTCTTGGCTGATGGCAATAATTTGATTGAACGTGACCGGCTCACAATCAAATAATCGACTCCTTGGGTCATCTTGTCCGCAATGGCCAATGCCGCATTACACACCTCAGAAAGATCATAATCTCCCTGATCTTGACTTATAATTAGTGGCGTAACGGCCTCGTCAATCAAACAGTTATCGGCTTCATCAATGAATGCTCTGTGCAAGCCGCGCTGGATGGTCCTGGGCTCATCGCCCTGAATAAAGTTTACTAAAAAATGACGCTTAGCTGATCTTCCCCAATCATTCAAAGCTATTTTATCTCTTAGGTAATCGGCAGCGACTTCTTTTGCAGTCGTATATGTTACCATCGCTGCATAAGCCTCTCTCCGTTCAGGGGGCGAACTCTCCCCAACAACATGAGAAACACTCACTCCAAGCATATTGAAAAGAGGCCTCATCAGTTTTGCGTCCCGGGAAGCCAAATAATCATTAGCTGTTATGACATGGACTGGATCTCCTGACCATGAAGACAATGCTGCCGCCATTGCTATTGAAAGTGTCTTTCCCTCACCCGTATCCAACTCCGCAAGATAGCCTCTAGAAAGTGCAATGACCGCAAGCATCTGAACGGAAAATGGAGTCATTCCGAGTTCTCTTCTAGCGGCCTCATAAGCCAATGCCAAACTCATCGCACTCAGCCCCTCTGGAGTCTCCTCTTTAAGTATAAACAGGTTCTTCTGCTCTTCTATTTGCCGCTTAATAGCTGAATCCTTCTCTTCTGCAAGTTCTTCAGCAATGACTTTACATTCATCAACCAAACCTTGCATCTTACCGACAACTGAACTTCTGCGCTTCCAAGTACCAACTAATGCTCTCAGAGCAAAACCCAAACCTTTCGCATCTTCCTTTGATTCCTTTTCAAAAAAGATTTTATTATATTCACTAGGCAATGAATTCATTACAAACGGTATTCTCTCTGAAATAATTGTCTCAACCTCAAAGCCAATTGTGACCACAATGGTGCATCAGGGACCGGGAACCGCGCGACTCCAGTCTGCCCATGGTTAGGAGTGACTCCTGAAGAAACAACGATTTCTCCCCTAACCTCAAAAAATGGCTCAGTGCTGACTGAGCCTGACCGATCACCCGTTTTGACTGCAATCTGACCGCCTCCCATGTATCCAAGAGAAGCTGAAGGCAATTGACTCTGGTCAGAGGGAATAGCATTTAGCTCTACCAATTTAGATGAACTTTGATATTGCCCCCTGAGCCTAACTTCGGCCTCTTTAGGTTTATTCCCGAATATTCTCCCAACGTCCCGTTGACTCACAACCGCAAAAAATTCGAACCGGTCCTTACCGCTCACATGCCCAATGCTTGTTCCTTTGGTAATTACATTATTTTTGTATTCTTCTAAAGAATCAGCGAACCAGACACCTGAAGTGGGCGCCCTCATGCTCAATGATTCTATATTACTATTAAGATTATTTTTGCGTATCTCCAGAGACTCATAATAGGAATTAAGGCTCTCTAGCTGCGTGCCCTGCGATGATCTTTCTTTTCTCATTATTAGATTCACTCTTTGCATCTCCGAATCGATAATTTTCATCTCCTCAAAAAGTGACTCATTTTCTAGCACCGCCAGGACCTGCCCCTCACTGACAATTGATCCACTTGGTAAAATAATCTCAGCGAGCTTACCTGTCACTGATGCATACACGTTCTGGTGCGGCAGAGCCTTAACGATCCCGTCAGAACGAAAATAGTTTGGAAACGGAACCAAAGTCAAAAAAGCCATCAATGCACTAATGGCTGCAAACGATAATATTATGGACCGGGCCCTCATGTTCATAAGTTTAGGACTAAAAAATAAATACTTTAGACCCTTTATAAAAGGAAGAATTACCCACATGAAAGCAAAGACAATGGCCAATACGGCACCCACTATTAAAAACTTCTTAGAGACAAACAAAAGTATGCCCATCATGAGGAAAAAACGGTAAATCCAGCTACTGATAAAATAAAAAGTAAAACCAACGGCCTCGCCTCGGGTCTCCGCAGGACAGGGACCCGCTTGCAGTTTGAAAAAATATTTCTCAACCCAGTATCGCATGAGCTGCTGAGCTCTTCCTTGCAAATTGGGAGTCTCAAGAAGATCACATAAAATATGATACCCATCGAACCTGAGTAGCGGGTTCAAATTGAAAAGGATCGTGGATACTGATGCCGTAATCACGACGTTAAAGCAAATCCTTCCGAATGCCCCATCCGCAATGTTGGCCCAAATAATCAGAGCCACTGAAGCAATAAAAAACTCAACTACGACCCCAGCAATGCCAACAACGACCCTCTTATATTTTTGAGACAATCCATAGCTGGCCGACACATCAACGAACGGAAGCGGATTGAAAACCAAAAACATAATCCCCATCTGAGGCACTTCACAATGGTAACGTCTACACGCATACGCATGACCAAATTCATGCAACGCCTTGGTTAAAATGATACTTAAATAAAGATAGGGAAGATTAGATAGACTCAGAATGCCATTAGCGGCATCACTGAATCTGCCCCACTCTCCGAACAGCACAGAAATCGCAGCACAGAAAAAAAGCAGCCAAATTAAGAAACCAAAAGGTTTAAAGCACCATGAGAAAAGATGAATTGTCCTGCGAAGGAATGGATCAGGATTCCACAAAGGAATCTTGAGAAACAAAAGACTCGAAAACAGTTGTTTTCTCTGCTGTGCTTTTTGCTTGTCCTTAGCTGCCAGCAAAAATTCAATATTCACTGACTTCTGGCTCTTCAATAGACCATTACTATATAGCTGGGAAAGGACCTTGATTACGTCGCCCTGCCCGGGAGCCTCAGACGGATTTTCATTTAATGTTTTTTCCCAAGCCTCTTCAACGTTATTGGAAACATCCAAATGACAAATGAATTTGTAAGTAGCTTCTCTTATTCGGAAAAATCGATGCCCGAATTTATCACAAACCACATACCAAAATTCACCCCTGTAACTTTGTCTTATCAGTTCGACGCTGGGCAAAAGATTAAGCTTCAGACCCCTCACCCGATACCATGAATCATCAAATACTGAATTCGGATTCATTTTATTCTCCTCCTAAAGCCATAACTTCATCCTTATAAATTCTATTGTCCGATGAAGATACACCCAAGCTGCTGACCTTTTCCCTATATGAATCTTACAAATCCCGCTCATGCCGGGTCTCCACCAGTCTTCCGGATCACTTTCGATCATGGCTCTGACTCTGAAATGTGTCCCTTGTTCCTGAACAACTGCGACCGGTTCATAATTATCAATTAGAACCTCGTAAGTTTTTTCAGGATGACTAGTATAAGCCAGTTCTCCCTTCATTCCCTTCTTAAGAAAATGAACGTCACGCTCATCCACTTGAAGTTCACCAAACGTATCAACGAGTTGAATTACCCTGAGAAGTGGTTCACCGGGCTTGACTGGAGATGACAGCCGGTCTTGCAAATCGCCCTCTACAATGACCCCGTCAAATGGGGCCGATATTAATGCCTTGTCTAACTGATAATCAAACAGCTCTATTTGAGCGTCCGCTTTTTTTACCGAGAGCTGTGCCAATCTCATGTCAGTGAGCTTCCCTTCGGCCTCATATCTTCTAACATCATTCGATTGACTCTCTCTCTCTGCGATGCTCTGAGCCCTCTTCATGAGGATTTCTTTCTGGTCAAGAGAAACAAGAATGTCACCCTCTTTGATCACATCCCCTACCTTAAAATGAACTTTTTCAATATAACCAGATATGGGCGCCGTCAGTACCGCCGAGGCTTCGGTTCGCAAAACAAAGGGAGATTTGACTTTGTGATTGATCGGAATGACACAAGACGCAATGAGTGAAAACAGTAGCGCACAGACAAAGAACTTCAAACCCGTGTGTCTATAGCCCAACATGCCGGCCAATCTCTTCCGTGCCCTTCTCCATACCCTCTTACCAATCCATCCGGAAACAGAATGCAGAGAATCCAGCCTAGGTGCTATCAAATCCATGAAAACACGAAGCAAGCCAATGTGGGCACTATCAAAATGGGTATCTTCATTATCGTACTCAACGGTAACCACACCTATGACCTCTTCGGCCAATCGAAGAGGCACAGAAACTACAGTGCAATTCCCGGTAGATTGTGAATATGCTTTATGTTGCTTATTTATAGTAGCTGATTCGGGATCAGGAAAAACTATCTCAGATTGCTGAGTCATGGACTCGTCCATGACTCGAGCCAAATAACTAACCTTTTCGGTGTCACTTCTGACGTTCCCACCATGATTAGTCGCTTTGACTTTAATTGTTCCCTTTTCATTCCATCCAAGAGAAACCCGCATAGCATTGAATTGGCTCACAAGTTCATTACATATCCTCATTGAGGCCTCTTCGAAACTTTTCGATTCTCCAACAATGAGCCCAAGATCAAGAACCTTTGATGTCTGATTGAGACTCTCCGATTTAAGATCTGAATCTCTTGAAAACCTAAAAGCAGTTACGCAGGCAAGCACTGATGATCTGATAAGATGCAATGAATCATCATCCATAACTTCAGACATTCGCAATACTCCGCACCCCTTCAGTTCTGGAATTGAATCTAACGTAATCAGATACCAGAATGAACCTTCTAGTTCCGCATTGAACATTTCACTGTTTGATTGATTGCCTGAAATCTTTTTCCTGACAACTTCAGGCAGATCAATTACTTGAGCAGATTCACTCTTCCCCAACAATAAGACCTGCCCTTGATTGTCTTTATGGAAGAAATAAACATCCTCACAGGACCGGTAAGAGGATATTTCACCACACAACCGGTCCCAGAACACCTTTGGCTCAATTCCTTTCTCTAGAATACGACTCGTGTTCAAGGCAAGTAGCTCGTAAATGTTTATGATTCGGAAGGAACCTTCATCCGGACCCGGACACCTGGCTTGATTTTTGCTATAGCATTATCAAACTCAAACATTACCCGGAAAAGCCCGCTCCTCGAATCAACTTGAGGATCAATAAACTTCAATGTGGCCTTGCCCTGGCTGGAACTAGTAACTTCAGGGAAATCCACAACAACCTCATTGCCGACTTTAAGCTGATCAAGATAATCAGTAGTGAGAAAGAAAACTAATTTGAGACTACTCGCATCAATCAGTTCAAATAGGGCCTCGACCTTTTCCGCTGATTCTCCCGGATCGATTAAACGGTAAACAATAACACCATCGGACGGGGACTTGATTAATCTCTCAGAAATATCATTTTCAGCCAATTCTTTATCCACCTCGTAACTTCCCAGCTCGGCCTTCTTCTCCAAATAAGTGGCCCGGCTTTCAATCTTCTTCGCATAAAGATCCTCAACTGCCTCGAATTCAAACCGCGCCTTAGTAATTAAGTGCTCTAATTTTTTTACTGCAAGCTCTTGTCTTTTGGATAGCAACTTTGCAAGGACATCCCCCTTAACAACATTGTCACCTTCTTCAACAAATACCTCCTCCACAACTTCTTCTACTGGAGAGCTAATCGTGATCCTTTCCTTGGGCTGAGCCGTGCCTTCAATCCAGACATCCTCTGCCGATGAAGAGATCACCGTCAGGAAAATAAAGATCAGGAATTTAAAATGTTTTATCATTATACAAAATTGATACTGTTAAATCTATTTTACTAATTGACGGTCAATTCCAAGCCTATCAAAAACCTGACCAGAGGAAATCCATAACGATATGATTGATTTACTCAGCAACCCTCGTGCCTCAACTGCCCTTATTTGAGCCGACCCTAACATCTGCTGCTGCTCAACTAATCGATAAACATCCCCGACTCCTTTATCTATTAGAGCCTGTTCTTGCTCAAGCCTTTCTTTTGCCAGCTCCATCGCTTTATTTGCTGTCGTTAAACGTTGTTTGGAACTCTCAAACCGTTCATAGGCAGTGTCTATTTCCAAGACTATTGATTTGACTGCTTTTTGCTTCTCAATTTTTGCCTTCATTAGCTGATTGCGTGCAACTTGTAATCCAGCGTTCCGAGCTTTTTTATCTAAAATCATCTTAAAATTTAAACCCACTGACCATTCCATGCCCTGCCTATTAAATGATTCCGTGTACGCATCGGTTCCATTGTCAGAAAGACCATACGCCCCATAACTTCCGGATAAGTTGAGTAAAGAGCGGGCATCATCCTTGGCTCTGATCACATTCAATTCTGAGGATCTGATCAACTTATCAAAATAATGAAGGTCAGTCCTTTTTTCCAGAGCCAGCTCCGTAAGATTTTCTTTGCTCGAAATATTATCCCCGTTAAAAAATTGTCCTAACGGTTTAAATTCAACGGCCCCATCATTCGCAGGAGGAAGGTCAATTAGCTCAAACAATTTATTGAGCCTCTCAACTTTCGTGGCCGTAGACCCAATGAAATCATCTTTGCGTTGAAAAACCGCGAGTTCAGCTGTGGTCACATCAATTTGAACTCCCTTCTCACTTGCTAAAAGTTCTTTATTTTTCTCAAGTAAAGACTCAGCAAGTTCAATATTCTCCTGCCTGATCTTAAGGATTTCTTCGATCGAAATAACATCAGTGTAACGTGATGCAGTTTCCGCTATTAAGTTAATGGCTTTAATTTCAGCTAGATATTGAGTGGCCTCAACGCGGTTCTGAGCAATGTCAATCTGTGCCCGGTTAGCCTCTCTCCCAAAACCTTTTAATATCGGCTGTATCAGAGTCAGGCCAGTAAATGATTCATATTCGGGAGAGTAAAGGGAAGATGCAGATGTCTTATTGAGTGTATTCTCGAGACGATTGAAAGTGGAAGAAATCTCGAAACTAGTACCAGTTTGAAACTTCTTTTTTAAACCTTCTTTTGCTATGAAGTTCTTGTCAGAAAAAATCCTTGCTGAATTTCCTGGAAAAGAAATACCACCAACCGCAATAAATTCTCTCGTATTTTGTGGCTTATCTCTATCTTCATAACGAGATATCGTCTCTAATCCCCAAGCAAATTCACCCTTTTCCTTGGTTAATTGATTTTTACTAACCTCAATATTAATCCTCTCTGATATCATATCAGGATTTTTCTTGAGAGCTTGTCTTATACTGCCATTTAAACTTAGCCGTTCTTGAACTTTGACCTCTTCAGCGAATACCTCGAGCCCAATTATGAGCATTATTAATAATTGAAGACTTCGAACGAAAATCATAAATTTTTGGGGGATATTTTGATTTATTATAAATTTTAATTTTTTTCCAGAAATGTAATTTTTATCAGAAAAACTCTTAAAAGTAGAGATATTTTTAAAAACTTTGCTATTTTTATCAATACTCCAAATGGCCCGTTTAATGCCCTGAAATCAGGCCTTCATACGACACAAAATCATAATAAGACTAGATGACTAAATTTATAGCAATCGCGATTCTGCTTTGGTCCATTTCGAGTTGCTCAAAAAATAACAACACGGAACAAACACCCGAACCTGCAAAAAACTCATCATCCGCAAACGGATCCAAGTTCAGACTAATTGTTAATAATAATGTCATAGTCGGTCATGAAGGAAATATCACATCCCTCACTATACCCAGCACACTTAAGGAAAAAAATATCCAGGCAATAGCGGATGGAGCTCTGAGCAAAAACAGATCTTTGCAGAACGTAGCACTGCCCCCTACCCTTGAGCTAATAGGAAGAGCCGCATTCTCAGAATGTGAATCATTAAAATCCATATCCATACCAAGCAACGTGCGGTTCATAGGAAAAGCACCCTTCGCAGCCTGTGGATCATTAAAAGAAATTAAAGTTAGCCCGGACAATTCAAAATTCTCAGATATAGATGGAGTGCTTTTTGACAAAAAATTCGAAACTTTGATACAAGTTCCTGCCGGCAAGTCCGGAAACTACATAATTGTTGATACAGTAAATCTCATTGATGAATCCGCATTCGCGGAATGCATTAGGCTCGAGTCCATTGTGATTCCGGACACCGTCACTAAAATTTCTAAAACTGCATTCGCAGGCTGCAAAGGAATCAAAGAAATTGAACTGCCTAACTCCTTAAAAAGTATATCTCAGGGAACGTTTCTCGGGTGTTCGAACTTAAGAAAAATAACAATACCTGAAAGTGTTACTGCGATAGAAGACGGAGCATTTGCTCATTGCTCAAACCTTGTTTCGGTAACTTTTAAAGGCTCTCCCCCATTAACGGGAAAAGCTGTTTTTATGGGCAGTGAACCGACAGTCTATGTACCCGCAAAGAAGGGATGGTCTGAATCTTATATGAATCTTAAGACTGTGATCATTAATAATTAACTATCACCACTTATATATAAGAGACAGATAGAATTCCCCGTCTCCATTATCAACACGCCGAATGGGATTTTCCAATTCACTCAGAGCCCATCCATATTCTAATTTAAGGAGAAGGGAGTCTTTATAGTTCGCTCCAAAACTTAACCCTGCTGACCATAATTTATCATCATTCTCAAAAAATAGCGGGTCACTGTTTTGAACTATTCCAATGTCAGTGAAGCATCCTAAAGTAAGATCCAGTTGAGTAAAATCGCCAACGAACCTTGGGCTTAAAACCTCCGAACGATGATCCGAAGCCTTTCTAGATAAATCCATGACCCTGGGTAAGTGGAAATTGTAATCAAATTTCAGGTAAGCATTAGAATCACCCGAAGCAGAAGCTACAGGATATCCTCGGACACTGTTATGACCTCCAATCACACCAAGGAAACTTGGCGGGAGCCGTGAACCAAGACTCGAAGAAGCTGAACCGACTAGCTCTATTTCATGTGCCCTCTTATTATCATTTCCCAGAAACCTATCAATGTATGTCCGATATAATCCATAAATACTTGCTGTTACAAAATCATTATCGGCATTGACTCTTCCGAGTCTCTGAAGATCCTGCTTTTCGGGAGTCCCAACAGTGTCAGGTAAATTACCTTCAATTTTCGCCCCGAAAAGGAAACTGGTATCAGTTCCCATTTTTGAATATTTTAAACCTAAGGATGGAAGAAGATATTGTGCTTGGCCCTCAGCAACACCGACTCCCGTCTGGTCCTGTTCAACATCAAGGATTCTTAAAGATGCAAAGCCATCAAGGTACGCCCCATTGTAGGTTCCGATAGTTCGTTCATAAGTCGCATTCGCAGAAATACTTTGTCCTTCGAAATCAATGCCAGTTGCTCCTAAACCAACATCCTGCGCTGTGTAATTACTATAATGCGATGAAAGCTTAATTCTATTAGATGAAGTTACATCAAGAGGAATGGTATATTCAGTACCTACAAAAGAGGACTCTCCTTCAAGGGTCGTCAATGCTTTGATATTTAAATGGTCATCCGGAGAAATTAGGTTCCATGCATCGATGGAACCAGAAACCCTGTAATTGCCGGTACGTTCAGACCCATAATTATCGAGTTTTGACTTGATCACGGTCTCTTCTTTCTGCTGAACGCGATACTCGAGAACAATCCCATCATTTTCCGGGACAAGAACAGGCTGAATGTGCTGACGACTAAATCGATTCATTGATCCCAAAGAAGCATCCAGCTTCTTGCTATCTATAATTTCGCCCTCTACAAGTGGAACTGCTTCTTCTATTCTTTTGATTTTACGATTCAACAATCTTCCTCTCACCCTATCCGTCACAATACGCACCTTGGAGATTTTCCCCTCCACTATCTTAATCGACAAACCTTTACCTGAACGAGACGCATAGAAAGCGTCTTTAGTTACCACTGCCCTAGTTGCAGGAATTCCTATCTCCTGATAATGGGCGCTAATCTCACGCAGAATTTGAGAAACTGCCTCAGGAGATAAAATCGTTGGTTTAATGTCTGATATTAAATAGTCTCTTCCCGCAGGACTAGGATACAACCTTCCATCCTGTTCATTGAAGCGAACCGAAATCTCAGAGAGCGTATATTTAGATAGGGATACGTTCCCTTCAAAACTAATGGAATCAGAAGATCCAGAAACCTCTTCAGATATTACAGGCCTGGGCAGACATGCGAATGCCGCAAATAAGATCAATGCTAAATATTTATTAGAATTCATTCAATCAGGCCCGTTAATCACTCTCTAAATAATACTTCAACAACTCTTCAGTCCGCTCACGGTTATTTGCTTTTTCCATCTCCTCAATAATGGAATTTCTTTTAGAATATTGGATCAAACTCCAATCACAAATCTCATATATCCTATATAAAATTGTATCGGTTATTGGAACTGGTCCATCTAACTGTTCTAACCCAAACAATCCAACATGATTCGCATTCCAAATGGGATGATCAAATTCCGAGAAGATTGATGGTAATCCGGGATATGGTAGAATTTCCAAGGATCCAGGAACGAATGTGAATCTGTAATTATTTGAATCAAAACCATTCACTCCAGATAAAGCACTATCAGCCACAAATTCATCAGGATAAAAACCCCTAGGGCTTGCAGGGTCAGTTGCAACACCACTTGAACTATAAGTGTTAATGAGAGTTAATTCTTCGGTATTAGGCAATGGATCACTCAATACAAAAGCCGACTGATCAATCTCGAAAGCCTCTCCGGCAAAACGTACATGATCATCAATAACAACGACAGAATCCCGTCGGTTAATCTTTAAATCACCGGAAACGTAACTGATGTCATAGTTACTCTCACGGAAACCGTCCCCGTCCCCGTCAGTTCCCGTTACCGGACTCAGAATTTGAATCTCATCCGTATACGTTCCCACGTCCGCATCCGTTGATGAATCCTTGTCTGTGGCACTTGCAATCGAAACATTGGTTATCACCTCGCTATTCGGAAGGACCGAATCCCCGTCCAGATCAAGTGTAGTGAATTTTGTGTCATCCAGTTTAAGTACATCACCGTAAATCTTTTCCTGATCACTTGCTGCCAGTGTGATCGCACGGCGGTTAATCTTTAAATTCCCCGTCTCGTAACTAATGTCATAGTTCTCCTGATCAAATCCATTCGAACCCGTCAATGTTTTATCTCCAGTCGACGTAGCAGTAATTGAAATATTATCTGAATACGTTCCCACGTCCGAATCCGTCGACGCATCCACTCCATTCTCACTCACAAGACTCACGGTATCAATCACCTCGCCATTCGGAAGGACCGAATCCCCGTCCTTATCAAGTGTAGCGAATGCAGTGTCATCCAGTTTAAGTACATCACCGTAAATCTTTTCCTGATCACTTGCTGCCAGTGTGATCGCACGGCGGTTAATCTTTAAATCACCGGAGACGTAACTAATGTCATAGTTACTCTCACGGAAACCGTCCCCGTCCCCGTCAGTTCCCGTTACCGGGCTAAAGATTTGAATCTCATCCTCATACGTTCCCACATCCGCATCCGTCGACTTGTCTTTACCGGCAGCACTGACAACGGAAACATTGGTTATCACCTCGCCATTCGGAAGGACCGAATCA
>PAPL01000015.1:0-19923 GCA_002708885.1 Verrucomicrobiales bacterium
CATAAGCTCCTGCGGCTCCCTGACCTCTGAATTTTTTAAGTGGAATGACGGGCTTGTGAGGAGAAGTGAATGGCAGATAAAGGAAGAATGGACGGGTTTTTTCTCTGTCCTTGATCCAATCTAGAGCCTTTTGGGTGAATAATGTTAAGCACTTATCGTCTTCAAAATCCGACGCCACTTCCAAATCATTTGCTAGCTTAGGTTTCTCTTCATAGGGCGACTTGATCCTATAATCGGAAAGGGCAATTTTATTGGGTTTCTTCCGAGTGTAAAGGCTAGGGGCTGTGATTGGATGCCTCCCATCGAACCATGCCAATACTCCATAATTCATTGAGGCAGGTATTCCCCAAAAATAATCAAATCCTTTATCAAGAGGCATGTCTTTTGTCGGCTCGGACCAGTCCCTCTTTCCTTTGGTCCCGGGAAAATCCATTCCCAAATGCCATTTTCCTACCATTGCCGTTGAATAACCGTTCGAAGATAATAATGATGCGATCGTCATTCGGCCCTTTTCAATGAGGCATGGATGCTCGGCCCCGAAGACTCCTCTCTTGAGATGAGTTCTCCAACTGTACCTTCCAGTGAGCAGTCCATACCTTGATGGTGTGCAGACAGTGTCGGGGCTGTGTCCATCAGTTAAAGTGATGCCTTCCCTGCAAAGTCTGTCTATGTGAGGAGTTTTAAATTTTGCTTTGGCATTTAGCCAAGACGCGTCTCCGTATCCTTGATCATCCGTATAAATAATGATGATATTGGGATTCTCAGAGCAGAAAATTTCTTTAGTGATTAATAATTGGAGTAAGAAGAGAGCTCTGAGTATTCTCATTTAATATTCTTGAGACGCGATTTGTATTCCGGACGTTTTCTCCACTCATTAAAGAATTCTTTGTATTCATCGACTTCGGTCCAGAACTGACGCTTGGGCTGATTTTCATTGACGGTTCCTTCCCTATAATCTTTTCCAGTCATACTTTTTTCGATGGATTTGTTTGAGTCTTGGAGCAGTGATTTCATTCTCATGAATGCTTCAGGATTCGTCTTAGCAATATCATTGGATTCAGAATGATCCTTTTCGAGATCATAAAGTTCGAAAGGCTTACTTCCTTTGGTGTTTTTTGGGGAAGAAATGATTTTTAAATTATTGTCGATGAGAGCGGATCTTCCCCGGCTATGAAACGGAATAGGTTTTTCTCGGCGAGTTAAATCTTTATTGAAAATCGGTACCAAACTGATTCCATCCTGCGGTTTGAGCATTGAAGATTCTGGTAAACCGACAATCTTTGCAATGGTTGGGAAAATATCGGACGCGCTTGCAGGATACTTAGTTATTTTTGGTTTCTGAATCAATTTTGGGCACTCAATGATTGCTGGGACTCTTATTCCACCCTCGTAAAGGCTCCCCTTATAGTTACGAAGTCCACCAGTCGTCGTTGGGTTGATTCTTGGTAAGCCTCCATTATCACTCATGAACCATACCAGAGTATCTTCATGGATTTTTAATTTTCTTAGGCCCTCTCGTAAAGTTCCAATGCTTCTGTCCATTGCAACCAATTCACCATAATGATGCATACTTTGCTCATTCAAGTCCTCGAAGGGTTTGCGATCTTTTTCCAAAGTCATCCAAGGGCTGTGCGGGGTTCCGTACCAGATAACGGTAAAGAAGGGAACCTTAGATTTCGATTTGTCAGTTATAAAATTTAGAGCTTCCGTCACAATGATTTCAGAGGAGTCACCGGAGAATTCTTCAAAATTCCCGTCCCTGCTCATGGTTGGATTGAGATCAAAAAAGTTCGTTACGGATAGCCATTTTTCGAAACCGAACTGTCCCGGGCCATGAGTGTCGTTTTTAAGGATTGGGACTCCGGGTCCGCGGAGCCCGTTCAAATGCCATTTTCCAAAATGTGCAGTTGCATACCCTGCTTTTTTCATGGCCTCTGAAAGAGTCCTTTCCTGTTTCCTTAATGCGTAGCCATGATCAAGGACTCCGGTCCGGTCATGAGTTCTACCCGTTAGCACTGTGGCCCTAGTTGGAGAGCAGACCGGACCGCCAGAATAGAACCGATCGAAACGAAGACCATTCTTTGCCATCTGATCCAAGTTTGGTGTTTTCAAAACCGGATGATTGTAGTAACCGGTCTGTCCCCATCCCTGATCATCTGCCATGACCAGGACCACATTCACCGCGTGCGACCGAAATATAAAAAATAGAAGGATGAGGAAGATGTTAGAAATGACCCGCATAGTGATTTTATTTTCCCTTTTTTCCTAATTTACTCGGATCAATGACAACGTGCTTAATTGAAATTCTCCGATAAGTGTAGGTGATATGAATCTTTGAATCATTTGTCTGGATCACGGCCGGATAAGAATACTCACCTTTGGATTTTTCAAGAGTCATGACCGGTTCCCAGTCTTTACCGTCATTGGAGATGGCAATGTTAAGCATGTTTCTTCCTGAAGGGAACCTGCCGATCCTCTTTGTATGATTGTAGACGATTAATTGTATGCCGTTACTTAAGGTTACGGCATCGGTTCCCGCATTGGGATTGGGTAAATTAGATTCTTTCATTGGAGTCCATGTTTTGCCCCGATCATTGGACCAGCTCTGAGAAATGGTCGATTGCTTACTACGACACATGATCTGCATTGTTCCATCTTTGTAATTTAAAATACTTGGTTGTATTGACCCGAACTTTTTACCGTCATGGATAGGGCCAATGACTTGCCAAGTTTTCCCATCGTCCTTTGATACTTCAAAGTGAACTTTCCATCGGTCATGTTCAGTGCTGGAAGGGCTGATCAGAGTCCCGTCATTTAACTGTACAGGTTTGTTTTTCACGGGCCCTATTAAGTGCCCGATTTTTTTATTCTTACCAAGCTTCCTGGGTGAACTCCAAGTCTTTCCATCGTCATCAGAATTTCGAACTACGCCCCACCACTTACTTGGGTTTGGTCCTACCTTGTAAAACAACATGAGTTTATCACTTGATGTCCTAAACAGGACAGGGTTCCAGCAAGGGTACTCTTTATCCTCTCCTTCAGATCCGTTTGCTATTTTGAATGGTTTTGACCATTTCCCTTTAATGTGTCGCGATGCCCAGATGCTCACATCGGTATGTTTTTCATGGGTGCCTCCGAACCAGGCTGATACCATTCCTGAGGGCGTTTCAACTATAGTTGATGCGTGGCATTGTGGCGTAGGTTTCTGTTCCAGAGGATAAATTAATGCTCCGCTGATATATGCCGGGTCCGATTCGTCTGAGAGTTTAGGGATGTCTAGACATTGGCCAGTACTAACAAAGTTTAATACTAGTGAACCTATAATAAATAGGTTCTTCAATTTCACGATTTTCATGAAAGTTTAGACGATCGAATTGAGAATTATTTTCCCCAGATCTTAATGTCATCGAAATCATTCATATCATCGAATGATCCCAATCCTATTCTCCCCTTGCCGAAAGTTTTATCGACGGCACTCATGTGAGCCTTTTTCATATCATCAAAATAAATTTCAATTGTGCCTTTCTTGCTATCTCTTACCAATTTTACATTGTGCCATTGATCATCCCATGGAGTCTTATTCTTGTTTTGGGTAATGGCTTTCCTGGGGGCATCTTTTACGATCATTATCTGGCCACTGTGAGGATCAGGGTTTGCTCCTAAATGTGTATAATAAAAGTTGGTCTCGTCCTGATGATTAAAAAATACACAGCAGTCACGGTGCCCTCCGGTATCTTTAGTGCTACGGACTCGAAACGTCATGACGAAGTCGGAAAGCTCTAATCCCTTAATCAATGCAATGTGGTAGGGGCTTCGGACCTTTGTCTTGTATGAGCTTTGTCTACGACTAATTCCAAACACCTTATTCCCTTCAATTTCACGATGAGTCCAACTTTTTTCGTCAGTCGTTTCCCATCTCTCGCGGCCCTTCTCAAAGTCCTCAGAAAAAACCAATGGCAAATCAGTGGTCGGACCTTTCTTTTCTTTTGGTTCTTCTGCTTTCGAATAGTCAAAGCTGATGAACAGAATTGAAACGACTGCAATGAGGAATGAGTAGGTTTTCATAATTTTTTTAAGTTGATTGATTAAATGAAGGAAGTGGCTGCATTTTCTTTATCATGGTGAAAAAATGAACTGATGAGAAGTCGAATTTTACGGTGCTTACTATTATGCTAGATCAGCACTGTTTAGGAGTGAAGTTGCAAAATTTAGGTTACTCGTATACAAAACCCATAACCCAGTTAATTAAGATTATTCATGATATTTAAAAACACTCTATTTGATTCTCTAGTTGCCCTAATTTTCGGATGCCTATGTATTTTCGAGGTTTCTGCAAAACCAAACCATCAGGTCAGGCCGAACATCGTCTTCATGCTTGCTGATGATATGGGTTGGAACCAGCCGGGATTTAATGGTGGCAAAAAAGAACTTACTCCAAACATTGATAAGTTTGCCGGGTCCAGCATGAGTTTGACCCATTATTATACTCATTCAGTTTGCGCCCCGACCCGGGGAGCTTTTTTGACTGGGCGTTACTCTTTTAGAAACTGGATGGATTGGCGTTCGGAGGACTTTGGAAAACCGAGTTATCTCAAGGCATTAGGGCTCACTTTAGCTCATAACGAGAGGGGCGAACCTACGCGCCGCATTCATGCTCTTTCTTCGGAAGAGAGGACAGTCGCTGAGGTCCTGAAAGATGCAGGATACTTTACTGCCATTGTGGGTAAGTGGCATTGCGGTGAGTGGTTACCGGAGCATCTACCAATGGGTCAGGGTTTTATGCATCAGTACGGACATTATGCGTGGGGAATTGATTATTATACCAAGACGATTGTTCATAATGCACCTGCCAGATTTGCGGTCTATGATTGGCACAGGAATCAGAAGCCTTTGAAGGAGGAGGGCTATGCTACGGATCTTTTTGCTACAGAAGCTGAGAAGGTAATCGCTGCTCAGAGTAAAGATAAGCCATTCTTTCTATACGTCCCTTTCAATGCAGTTCATGGACCTTTGAATCCTCCTCCGAACTTTGATGGAGACAAGGATGATCCATTAGCGATTAGGGACTCGATGCTTAAATCACTCGATGATGCTGTTGGTAGAATCGTAGCGGCAGTTGATGAGAATGGATTCAAAGATAATACTATCGTAGTTTTTACTAATGATAATGGACCCGTTCTTGAGTCGATGAGTGAACCTTATCGTGGCACCAAGAATACCACTTTTGAGGGAGGCGTTAGGGTCCCTTGCTTAATCAGATGGCCAGGTCATATAGAGCCTGGTTCGAAGAACAATGGCATGATGTTTATTGCTGACTGGTTTCCGACCTTTAATGCTCTTGCGGGGGTCAAAGAGCCAGCCCTAGATAAAATTGATGGTATGAATATGATAGATATGCTCTTCAATGGTAATGATAGTCCAAGGGATGAGATTATCTTTGAGGTGAGTGGAAGTGTTCGGTTGCCGACCATTCGAAAAGGGAACTTTAAGCTGATGGGGGACATGCTTTTTAATGTGAAAAAGGATCCCGGTGAAAAAAATGACATTGCTAAAGAGANGCCCAAGATAGTGAAAAGACTTTCGGAAAGGTTAGNCTCTGTTGCCAAGGAAAGGCCTCCNCTAGGGGACAAACCATTACTCATGGACCCTCCTTTACCATACATTTATGGGCAGGAAGAAAATCAGTCCCCTCCAAAGTGGTTGAAGGACCATGTTGATAGGGTCAGATCCAAGCAGCCTATGGAATGGGCTCCTGGAACGACTCCATGGCCTCAGGCACCCAAAGGAGCTCATGCGGCTAAACAATAGACTGAAAATATTAGCGTGACCCCTCAATCGCAATCAGGTATTATTTACGGATGAAACAATTTTTTTCCTTCATTTTATGTTTGTTTGTTTGTGTTTCGATCGGCCCTTTAAGTGCTGATGAAATAAGCCTCAAGTCAATTTTTAACGGTAAGGACTTTACGGGTTGGGAGGTTCCTAAAGATAATATTTGGTTCACTGCTAAGGATGGAATTCTGAAACTTGAAAATGGGCCAAAGAAAAGAGGGCAAACCCTTTGGACCTCTCAAGAGTATGAGGACTTTGANATGGAGTTTGATTTTAAAATGGGGAAGGGGACCGTTGATTCAGGNATATATGTTCGCAACTCAAGAGAACAGATACAGATTGGTATCTCGGGATCCCTCAAGAGGGACATGACTGGATCTCCGTACATTTCAGGTAAAGGATATCCGGTCGAAGCCAAAGGAATTAAANATCTTCTCAAGCTAGATGACTGGAACACAATGAAGATCCGGGCAAAGGGAAAGAAATATACTGTTTGGCTCGCTGGTAAAGAAGTGATGAATTACGAGTCAGAATCTGCTCCTAAAAAAGGAAAGATTGGCATTCAGCTCCATGGAAGCAGAGTAATGTCCATTGAGTATAGAAATATGAAGGCCGCTCCAATCAAGTAATCTAATTGCTTNCTTAAATATTTTTTGACCAACTTNTTTCTGAAGTTGATNAGCCATATGAAACTGATTAAACGCATTCTTTCGTTAATAATATTTTGCTTATTTTTTGGGATCAGGGCCGANTCCAAAGAGNCTAATATCGTTTACATCATGTCAGATGAGTTGGCTTATTATGAGCTGTCTCATATGGGTAACCCTTACATTAAGACTCCGAGAATTGATCAGATGGTGAAGGAGGGGATTCGTTTCACCAACGCTTATGCAGGTTCACCNGTNTGTGCTCCTTTGCGTTGTAATTTGATGACAGGCAAGCACGCGGGACATGCTTCTGTCCGGGCCAATGATGGTGGNACTCCTCTCAGGGANGATGAAATTACTATAGCAAGTTCATTGAAGGCCGGAGGATATTCTACTGGCGGATTTGGAAAGTGGGGATGCGGCGGTCGAGGCTCGACAGGAGTGCCNGAGAAACATGGTTTTGATGTATTTTTTGGTTATTATGATCAGGTACATGCACACTCATTTTATCCTCCATATCTAATTAAAAATAGTAAGGAGGTTCCATTAGAAGGTAATGTGGGAGGCCGTTCAGGGAAAAGTTACTCGCATTACCCCATCGTTGAGGAGGGGCTCAATTTTATTCGGGACAATAAGGATAAAAAATTCTTCGCTTATTTTCCGATAACTCCACCTCATGGGATGTACGACATTCCTGAGAATGATCCTGCTTGGCGGCTCTATAANAATGAGGATTGGATCAAAGATCCTAACATTTCTCAGGACATTAAGAATTATGCCGCAATGGTCAGCATGGTTGATTACAATGTTGGTCAGATATTAGATCTACTCAAGGAGTTGGGGCTGGAAAAGGACACTGTGGTTTTTTTCACTGGTGATAACGGTGGCCAGGACCGGTTCAGGTCAAAGGATCACCCTAGAGGGTTTTTTGGTCCAAATGTGAANCCTAAGTCTGGTGTGGAATATCGTGGTGGGAAAGGGAATCTCTTCGAGGGTGGACTCAAAATACCGTTCATTGTGAGGTGGCCAGAGAAGATTAAGTCAGGGATCACCAGTGACTTTGTGTTTTATCAACCGGATATTTTTCCTACTCTCGCAGAAATTGCTGGAACTGAATGTCCTGACGATCTGGATGGTATGTCTTTT
Source organism: Verrucomicrobiales bacterium (assembly GCA_002708885.1). GTDB lineage: Bacteria > Verrucomicrobiota > Verrucomicrobiia > Verrucomicrobiales > DEV007 > EC70. Next base: position 7,626 of record PAPL01000015.1, read on the forward strand.
TTACCAACTTTGCTGGGAAAGGAACAGGAAAACCATGAATTTTTATATTGGGAATTTGGCAATCAGGTTGCAGTTCGTGTTGATGATTGGAAAGCGATCTCAAATCGAAAAGAGAATGTTTGGGCGCTTTATGATTTGAGTAAGGATGTGAGTGAAAAGAACGATGTTTCAGAAGCCAATGAGGGAATACTTAAAAAGTTAAAGACGATAGCGGTTCGGGAACATACGCCTCCGAGGACCGGTAATTATTCTGACAGGACCCTGCATGAGCGTGACCGCTGGGCAAAGTGGGGAAACTCTAACGGCCAACCTCAGAAATTCCGAGGCAAGGTGAATAGGATTAAACATAAGAACCTTATACCCGCGAAGAAAATGAAGCTTGTGAGTTTCAGTAGTGAGAATATATCCAATAGAAGATTAGCAAAGTATGCGATTGACGGAGACCCAAGGACAATATGGCATACTCGTTGGTCCGATCGTGCAGTAAAGCATCCCCATCAACTTGTCATTGATCTAAGCGCTAAATATCAGGTGTCTGGTGTACGGTATCTTGTCAGGCAGGACGGCGGTTGGAATGGTTCGTTTGCCGACGTTCAAATTTATGTTTCGGATGATCCTGATAAGTTCAGCTCTGAACCAACTATGACGGGCAAATTTAAAAAGGATAAGAAGTCCCAGTCCATAGACTTCGATGAATCGAAAGAGGGTCGTTATCTTAAGATTAGCATTTTGTCCGAGGTGAACGGGGGGACTTGGGCCTCAGCATCGGAAATTGGCATCATAGGAATTTCATCTCAGTAGAGATAAAAATTACTAATAGTGTTTCCAGAGCTTTTTACTAAAGAGTACCAGAGCATATACAAATCCCAGTCTTCCTAGGATCATAAAAAGACAAAGCATTAAAGTGCTTGGAGTTGAAAGGTGGGCAAAATTATTTGTTGGGCCGAACTCTGCAAAGGCCGGACCATTATTGGATAGAGTTGTAATAACTGATGCCATGCATCCTGTTAAAGAGAGTTCTGGCTCTAATATACGCATTACGAGGGACCCAAGGATGAGGAAGAAAAAAGCAAAGGTTAAGATAACGAAGAGTTGACCTAATGTGTTTTTATCCACGCTCTTGGAACTGTTTACCATTTTAGGAATTGTTTCCATTTGGGGACGGAACGTTCGGGTAAGTTCGCTCCTTGAAAAGCGGGCCCAGAGAAGAACCCTGCTCACTTTTAATCCTCCCGCAGTCGACCCAGAACAGCCTCCTATCACCATAAGAATGAGGAGTATTTCCTTACTGAGGATGGGCCATTGGTCGTAATCTCCTGAAGCGTATCCGGTACTTGTGGAGATAGAGACAATGTTAAATATTATATTAAGGACAGAGTCACTTCCAGAGCTAAGGAGATTGTTAATTAGTGTGATTGTAATGGCTAAAACTAGAAAGATAAGAAACCATCTGGCCTCTTCATTTTCCCGAAGATCTCCTAGCCGACGTCTCTTAATTAATAATAAGTATAGGAATAAACTTATGCTACAAATTAGCATGAATAGAATTGCCCATATCTTAGCTCCTGCACTGAAGCTAGAGAAACTGTCATTTTCGGTTCCAAATCCTCCCGTTGCGGTTGTGGTGAGTGCGTGGTTTATCGATTGGAATAAATTCATGCCAAACGCATAATATCCAAGTCCGCAGATCAGTGTTAGGCCAACATATAGTGTCCATAAAGATCTTTGAGCTTTGCTGAAGTTGGAAAAATTAAGGTCTGAAATTGGCAGTGATGATTCTGCGCCGAACATCATCTTACCGGATGCTCCGTCCTTAGATTGTAATAAGAGGAAAATCATAACAATCCCGAGTCCTCCGAGCCATTGAGTCAGCGAGCGCCAGAACAATAAGGATCTTGGTATTTCCTGTAAATCAACGGTCACTGTTGATCCTGTCGTGGTCAGCCCTGAAATGGCTTCAAAGATGGACTGAGCGAANGAAAGATCGGTATTGCACAAAAGATGCGGCAGTGCTGCATGCAGTCCGCACACGAACCATGCAATTCCAGCAATGGCGATGGCTTCTTTTCGAAGCATCTTTTGATCATTGCTTTTCTTTAAATAGCGGGAACCGCCATAAAGGATGAATGCTGAAAAAAGAGTAATTGAAATACAAATGAGCCATGATTTAAGAGCTATCTCATTATTATGTGTTGGTCCTGCCGGTATTGAATAACCAGCAATGACGGCAATTCCCATCGCNGTTGCGAGGATCAGCAGAAGGTAACTGATTGACCTGAAAATGATGGATAAATTCATTAGCAGTTGGCAGGCACAATGATAGCCGGACAGTTGGCTGTAATTCTGTGAAGAATGGGCATGCTGTGAAGTGAACTTCGCCCGAAAATGAAGTTCAGTCAATTGACGCTCTGAAATTACTTAAATTAACCGATTCTTTGAGATTTTTGTGACTTTATTACTTTAAGAAATGTTGCTGGGTCATTAAATTGCCAAAAATGTTAATTGATCTTCGTAGTGATACTGTNACACGTCCTGATAATGGGATGCTTCAGGCTATGCATGATGCTGAGGTAGGTGATGATGTTTTTGGTGATGATCCTACAGTCATAGATTTAGAGTCGGAATCAGCCGANATGTTTGGAAAAGAGGCAGCATTGTTTTTGCCTAGTGGCACACAAAGTAATCTTGCTGCATTACTGACTCATTGTGATAGGGGAGACGAATATATTGTTGGTCAGGAAGCGCACACTTATCTGTTCGAAGGAGGAGGAGGAGCTTGTCTCGGAAGCATTCANCCTCAACCACTGAATCAGGAACCGGACGGGACNCTGGATCTGNATAAGGTTATGTCCTTAATTAAACCTGATGATTATCATTATGCCCGGACCCGGTTACTTTGTCTCGAAAATACGACTTGGGGAAAGGTTTTGCCAGAGTCTTATCTTAAAGAAGCGAAGGATCTTGCTGAAGANANGAGCCTTGGGCTTCATTTGGATGGTGCGAGAATCTTTAATGCGGCAGTTGAGGAGGATGTGCCAGTANCAAAAATAGCATCATANTTTGATTCTGTTTCAACTTGTCTATCGAAGGGNCTAGGNNCTCCGGTAGGTTCTGTTTTATTGGGTGATATTGAATTTATTNCTCAGGCCAGAAGATGGAGAAAGATGCTGGGTGGAGGAATGAGGCAGTCAGGTATTCTTGCCGCTGCTGGTTTGTATGCCTTAAAAAATAATGTGAATAGATTAATTGAGGATCACAAGAATGCTCAGAAGTTGGCAAATTCTCTGGGAACCTTTGGTGGAATTGAGGCTGAGCCTGCTTACACAAATATGGTNTTTGTGTCAGTTCATGAAGATAAGAGNCAAGGACTCATTGAACANNTAANNAAGAANAATGTCCTTGTGACAGNTTTCATTGGTTCAAGACTCAGATTAGTGACTCACAAGGATGTGAATGAGGCCGCAATTGACCGGGCAATCAATTGTTTTGCGGATTATTTCTGTTCTTAGGACTGTTATTTTGAGTCCTATTTGAAATGGAATGCACTTATTTTATTTTCAAGCATTTNAGGGAGAATAAGTATTTTCTTTTCTGTTAANTAGGCATGATCGGCTGCACCCTTTGGAAAGGTTGCCCATGTTTTAGATTTTCCTGATTTGTTCACGTGAAAGACCTTCCCTGCGATCCAGTCAGTGACTATGTAACCGCCATTTCCGTCAGATTCCACTCCATCTAGATTACCTAGAGGTTCTTTGGTCAATGGAGTAATTTTTTTGTTTTGTAAATCCAAAGACAGTAACCGGCCAAGTTTTTTTGTGGTGAAATCATTCTGAATTTCCAGCCCCCAAGCACCAATGATCAGTTTGTTGCCTTCAACTAGGAGGCCGTTCGGATGTTCAATTTCCATTCCTTCTGCAAGGATTGACACCTTATNATTTTTGTATTGATAAATGATGCTGGCGATCATGTCACTGAAGTAAACGGTACCATCCTCGCCACAGGCCAGATCATTGAGGAATTTAGCATTGGCTATTTTTACAGAATGGGTCTGTTTCCCACTCTTGATATTGAATGCTACTATCCTGTCAATGTCAGTGACCCATAGGGTTTCTCCAGTGCTTCTAAGTCCTTTCGGGGCATTTAATCCAGTGGCCCATTTATTTTTAATTATTTTTCCATCGGTATTTAATTTAGATATCCAGCCGTCACCGTCTTTTCCTGCTCCTCCTCCAGCTCCTATTTGTGANACGAACAGAAATCCAGNTTNTTTATCAANGTAACAGCTTTCGGGTGACTGAATTGTTTTTGTGTGNGACCATATTGGAGTNGGATCTTCTTTTGCTCTTAACTNAATAAATGGTAGAAAGAAGATCAGTGAGTATTGAGTGATTAATTTCATCGTATTAAGATTGGGAAGGNATATAGATAATTTTGTTCTCTGATTTAGGTAAATCATTTTTGATTGGCCATTCCATGAGTGAAGGATAATCGGATAATGGGTCTAATTTAACAGAAAAAATTGATCCGATCGAGTGTTCTGNCATTTTTTTTCCTTTAAATAAACCGGTTCTGGCAACGAGAATTNTTTGNCCTGACAGGTCCTGATTTCCTTCGTTATTTCCGATTATAACGTATTCATTTAAGACTAAAGCATTCTTTTTATCATTCATGTATTCCTTCGTAATGACAGATTTGGCAATGAGCCGAAGATTAAGATCTAATGATTTTCCCTTCGAGATTTGAGCGGTTTTTTTCTTTTCCTTTTTAGGGATAACTTTTTTAACAACGAGAGTTGCCCTTGGAGCTTTTCCTTTTTTTAATTGTTCTGCGACTATTAGATTTGATNGCCCTTTTCTCCAACGATAACCAGTCCCGAAAGGTAACTTTTGCGATTCCTGNTTGTAGATTTCTCTTAGATTTGGTTGGTAGTGATCCTCGAAAAGATCGATGGGTTTAGTGTAAGTTCCGAAATATTTCATTTGCCAAGAGGATTGGTTGAAATGCTTTATAGGGATACCGGAGTCGTCCTGAATAATAGTCGTTGAATTGGATAATAAATGGTTTCGTATTTGTGAGAAATAGCTCTTGTGCATTAAGTAGGATGCGGCTTTGACGTAGCTTTTTCCTTTTGGAATTGATTCTAAATATTTCAAAAATCCAGATTTCATAATCAAGCCATTAGAAATATTTGTTCGAAAATAATTCACTAAGACCTCCCTGCCATTTTCATGAACGGCTCTGATCTGAACTGCATCACCAGTNGAGTGATTGCCTTGTAATTNGCTAATGGTTCCATCCTTGTTGAGCTTGATGAAATTAATGTCCNTGATGCTGAAACCAGAACCTGACAGGAACAGGCACATGATTGGAAGGGTGCCATTGTAAAAGGACTTTGAGAGCTCGGCCCTCATGTCTATTGTTTTAAAGAAACTGAAACGTAAGCTTTCTTCCAGGATCTTGCGGATTTCTTCAAGTGCTTGGTTAGAATTTNCCCCCCTAAGAATATCTGACTTGGGGAATTTCCCTACAGGCTCAAGGCCGCAGAGTATAAAATTNGTTGCTTCTGGAAACATATACAGAGCATGAAGAATATCAGGACCACTGAAAGGATACTTAATGTATTTGCCTNGATTTGGAGTACTTAAATTTTTCTCAGACCAGGACCTCATGGGTACTAGATTGGATTTTTTATAACGGCTCCAAGCCTTTGTCATTAATTGTTGATGTTTTTTCCAGTTCTCGCTCGAAGTGATATCCTTTTCTTCNGGGACTGAAATTCCGGCAAGTAATCTGGATGTTATATCAATGTCTTTAATGAATGCAGGTTCCTTACCTGACACATTAATTAATGTTGNCAGGAAAATAGTTCCCAATTTTACTAATTGCCAAAAGATACCCATGAAGTTGGTTTTCTAATTTTAGATTGCTGTCTCTCCTTCGTTCGACTCTTTTATTGAGTCTCCCATTCTTTCTCGGATCTCTGAGAGTTCTTTCTTTAGACCAGTACGAAAATAAATTGCATCGGCCTTGTGTATTAGAAAGTTAGCACCCATGTCAAGNAAACGGACATGTTCATCGTTAGTTCCCCAGAAGTGCAGACCTGCACCAATCCCAAGCGAGCGTGCTTTGGTGATTATTTTTTCTGTAGATTTTAGAAATTCAGGATGGTCATACTGTTCAGGTAACCCAATGCTACATGACAAATCATGAGGGCCAATTAGGACTGCATCGACACCTTCAATTCCCATGAGTTCGTCCATTCTGCTCATAGCTTCTACACTTTCAATGTTTATAACTAAGGCATTTTTAGNAGTGTTCTTTGCTATATAATTATCTAATTCCTCATCAAGTTTTTCTCCGCTCAGGCACTGATCGAGCTTTTTCCCTTTAAGAGGTCTGAANTTTGTAGCACCTCTAAGAGCCTGAACNTGTTCTGGAGTTTCAATGTAAGGGGCAACGATGGCAACGGCTCCATCATCCAATGCGACTGTTGCACGGTCCGGGTCCGGGTCTGTGATTCTGACTAGTGGAGGAATTCCCATGGCCGAGTAGGTTCGGCACATCCAGCTGAGAGTTTCCCGACTAATTGCGATATGCTCTGTGTCAATGAATACAAAGTCGAGTCCGCAGTCTCCAATTATCTTTGGCCAGAATGGAGAAGTGGAAACTACAAGAGTGCCGTATATGCGTTCTTCTGATCGCAGTGCATTTCGGAAATTTTCGGGCTTCATTTTTTTCTATTATCAACTTTAATAGGTTTTCCTGATTTGGATGAATNAATCGCAGCGCTGACAGTTGCACAAATGTCNCTAGCTTCAATACAATCAAGTATGGGTTTTTCCGTTCCATCAATAGATCGTGCGAAATTTTCTGCAAGTAGGTAATTATTATTATCCGCTATTCTTTGGTTCTTGAACTCCGTTAATGGTTGGTCGCGGTAATAAATCGACACTTCAGGCCTAGCCTCTGAAATGACTGCCGAACCTTTTGTTCCTATTATATGCAGTTTGATTTCGCCAATGTCGGGATGGGACGCGGCTCCGATCCTTCCTATGCTCAGTGAACCAGTTATACCTCCCTCGATTTCGAGGGTGACTGTTGCTAGGTCATCAACATCATTATCTAAGTGAGCCTGATGAAAGTGGGACTTAGTCCGTGCGAAAACACGATTAACTTTGGCTCCTCCTGTTAACATTTGTATGTATGCTAACGGGTAAATTCCCTCCACCTGGAGCTCACCCATGGGCTCGGTTCCTACACCGCCATCAGATCCGTCAGCATGGGCTTCCAGTTGTCTGTCCAGCCATTCGATCGGGGGGTCATTGGCTTTCCTTGAGCCGATCGGTGGGCCAGCATCTTTTGAGAAATAGAAATCACAGTGAACTGATAATAATTGACCGAGCTCACCTGAATTTACTTTCTGATTTGCTTGAATGAGTGCGGGTAAGTAGTTGCGATTCCAGACTAGGCAACTGACTTCATTTTTATTAACGGCCTCAATGAGTTTGTCACATTGATGTGTGTTCGTGGAAAGGGGCTTATCAACTACGATATGTAAACCGGCCTCAGCGGCGATGATAGCCAGTTCACAGTGCCTCTCGGCTTCAGGGCTAACTGCAACGGCGTCAATTTGGTTATCTTTTATTGCCGCTGAGATGTCTTTTATATAAGGAATTTGAAATTCATCGGCGAATTTTTGGTTCCTCTCGTGTGTCCATTCTGGTCTGGAGATTTCATCACTGACGAAACTTAAATTAAATCTTGGATGTGCAGCAATGGCACGTGGTAGATAGTCATGCTTGACCACGCTCAAGACTCCAACCTTATAAGGTTCTTTTTTTCTATCAGTGAGCTTCATTTAAAATAATATTTTTCCCCGGCCTTTGAGAATATCTTGAAGGCTTCATTATAATTTGTTGAATTACTTTCAAGATCCCCTTCAGGCTTTATCTTTTGAGTAAAGTCTTTCAGCATGGGTCCAATGAAATTCATGCTGGTATCAGGACATTTTGCGTCAGGTGAGCCGCCATTAAAAAAGAGATTACGATTTCTGTGATCATCAGCATAGGCTGCCCCATTTGAGCCGATGAGGCATAATGATTCGTAATTATCACCAGTGGGCATTGAGTTGGTGAAGTCAAGGAGTGCCATGCCTCCAGATTTAAATCCTAAGTGAATCAGTAAACATTTAACATCATTTTTAATTGAGGCCGTTCCATGAATATGTTCAGGATCAACACCAAAGAACCACAAAGCTAGATCGATGGCATGGACCATTTCTTGAACTCCATCTGATTTTTTTTGATTCCATAAGTGCATTCTTAGTAGGCCTAATTTTCCTAGGTTTCCAGAATCCAGGCTTTCCCGTAAGGCAATTACTTCTGGAGAGAACCGTTTTGGTAATGCTGGGACTATGAGGGGACTTTTCTCAATGGGTGATGATCCGTATAAGAGAACAGGTTTTCCATTGGATTGGATATCGGCATCGTCGGTCACGATCGCATCTGGATTTTCATCAATGCTGACTACTTCAATGTCATCAATCGATGATGCTGCAATTAGGAAATCATTCTGATAATTAGATAATTGGAACGCTAATTGTGTCATTATTTATTCATATCACGTTTACTTGTATCAGGTGCCAATATTACGGCAATCATCCCTAGAATAAAAATCAGACTAGTGATCTGTCCGACTTGTGCGTGGTCACCATCAAACATTGCTTTTAACCAAGGAGTAAGGAAAATAGTTACTGCTGTGAGAATCCGCCCATAATTGAAACTGACTCCGGCACCAGTGGCACGGACTTTGGTTTCAAAAAGTTCAGGGAGGAAGAAAGGTAACCAACCGAAGAAAATTCCGTTAAAGAATCCCCAAAGAGCAACAAAAATAAGAAAGTTGGAATCTGTTGGGGATGCAAACCAAAATATGTATTGGGATATGATTAAGGCAAATAGACAAGATACAAAATAGCATGAACGTCTCCCGATTTTTAGAGCAATAATTGCAGCCAGACCGCTACCAATGATGCTTGCTATCGAACGAGTTTGTAAAATTTGAGCTTTCAATTCGGGTGAACCGACTTCAGATGCCCAAGGTATAATCCAGGCAAAACATCCCCAACCTCCAAGTAAAGGAACAGTAGCAAGGATAATACCGATGAGAGTGACCCCGAGGTAGGGTTTTTTAAATACTGATGGGGAAACTAATTTTTCAGTTTCTTCTTCACTGCTTTGGTTTTTGGAAGCTATCCATGTTGGAGACTCTCTAACAAATAAGAGGATAATTAATCCTAGTGGAACTGAGTAGGCACCTGTTAAAAAAACACCCCTAAATGATTCCGCATCGGCTGGATCTTTAGCCATCATTGTAGCGAAGGTAAAGATGCCGATGTTTCCAGCCATTCCGATCAGACTGGCCATGACTGGTCGTGCAATTTTAGACCAGGCTTCGGACACCAAGGAAACACCATTTGGCCAGCAACCTCCAATGCCCAGACAGGCAAGAAAACGGATGCAAAGTAATTGAAGTGGATCTTTAACAAAGAAAGCAAGTACTGTGATAACCGAAAACCAGAGAATTGAAATGCCAAGGGCGCGGGTCCTTCCGATCCTATCTCCAAGTTTCCCAAAAATATAGCCACCCGCAGCAGCCCCGAAAAGAAATGCACATTGTTGATAGGCCCACCATTCAGAAATGAGGTCCTTTAGCTGTTCCGGATTTAAATTGTCTGACCAGCCTGACTCATGGATCAAATATTTGGTAGCATCGTTGATTAGATTGGTCATTCCAATCTGCATGCCGCCGAAGAACCATCCAAGAAAAGCAACTACGAGGATGGTGATGCGAGAATTGAGTGATAGTGATTCCTTGACCATTGAAATCAAACTTGACCTAAAATGACTGAGGATGCGAGTCTTGCTTTGTTGTTAATTAAAGAATTATTATAAAAAAATGAAGTTTAAATTTATACTTTCCTTAGTAGTTGCAATTTGCGGGTTCATTCCTGCGTATGCAGAAGATGAGGTAGAGTCAATTTTTGATGGAAAGACTCTAGATGGTTGGAATTGTCGGCCATCTTCACAGTCAAATAATTGGTCAGTAGAAAAGGGTCAGATCATTGGTCGTGGTAAGGGTCAAGAATCTTATCTTATGTTTAATGATCAACTCGGCGATTTTGAACTTAGATTTTCTTACAAGTTAATTAGTGACGAAGGTAATACGGGAGTAGAAGTAAGAAGTCATCCGGTCAAAGGTAAGGCAAGTAGATTGCATGGATACCACGCTGACATCGGCCACATTGGGATCGGTGATAAGGTCCTAGGAGCTTGGGACTTTCATGAGAATAATCGTGGTGATTATCTTGCTAAGAGGGGGCACAGAGTCACCATAAATGAGAATGGTAAAAAAGGAATTGAAGAGATAGATAATGCTTTTGAGCCTAGTGATGCTAAGGCGAAAGATTGGAACAAGGTAGTTGTTTATGCTAAGGGGAACAAACTATGGTTTACGATTAATGGTAAGATTGCATCTGAGGTCATTGATAATGAAAAGGCAAAGAGGCTCGATAAGGGCTACATTGGTTTTCAGCTTCACGGCGGTGACAAAATGGTAGTCGCTTTCAAGGACATTTCAGTAAAACGGTAGATTTATGAGTGATGATCCTCATCCCGTTGGTGTAGGTGTTCTTGGTGCAACTGGGTACATAGGCGAGCCTTATCGTGCAGAAATGCGCCAATGCGATGGAGTGAGGATCGTTGCGGTTTGTGCCCGGAGAAAAGAGCCTTTGCAAAGAGCAGCCCTTGAGGATGGAGCTGATCTTGCAACTGATGACTGGAGACAGGTCATAGAACATCCTGATGTTAACTATGTGGTAGTTGGGACTCCTGACGCACTTCATTATGAGGCTGTGATGGCTGCCGCGGCTGCAGGTAAGCACTTATTTTGCGAAAAACCCTTGGCCATGAATGTTGGAGAGGCTAGGCAGATGCTCAAAGCATATCTGGAAAAGGAGACGTTAGCGCATTTTGTGCCTCTATGGACCCGATGGTCACCTGGTTTTATCACGGCTAAGAAATTAGTTGAAAGTGGAGCCATTGGGGAAGTCAAAGCTGTCATATACCGATGGCACAATCCGCGCCCGGCGGACATGGCTTTGACTTGGAGAGATGACCCCGCCCTTTCATCATCTGGAACAATTGCCGATGTCGGATCACATGCCTATGACACAGTGAGATGGATAATTGGAAAAGATGCGATCAGGGTCCTTGCTCATGCTGACACTATTACTCCAGCAAAACTTGATTTTGGTAATGTGAATCTTACNGANGCTCTTGAGTGTGGGGNAAAAGGAACTGATGGCATATCTTCAAGGAANGGTAATACTGTTGATTATGCCAGCATTGCTTGGGAATTTGAAGGGGGAATCGTTGGGTCTATTATCTTATCGCATGCACCTTTTCTTCGTAGAGGTTTGGTTCCTGAGCTTGAATTACATGGCACCAGCGCTTCTTTAACGGTTGACCGGTTCCATGGTAAGGTGACGATTGGTCGACCAGATAATTCAGTTGAAGTTGTTAAGGAGGTTGATCCCGGAGGATTTGATATAGGTAACCGGTTCGAGAAATGGGTCATTCCTGCACTTCGTGAAGTGATGGGTGGTAAGTCCCAGTTAGAAGTGGATGCGCCTAATCTAGTTGATGGTTTCAAAGCTCAGCTCTTTACTGATGCGTCTTTGAAGTCATCAAAAATAGGTGAGTGGGTTGACGTGGGCACCGTAGATTAATACCGTTGTTATGGGTGCATGGGAAAATAATTGACCAGTTGATCNAANTTTATAAAATGAGGTGGAATCACCGCTGTTTGCTTTCAATTAAGGAGTCAAACCAAACCCATGATATGATGATTAGGCTATTAGCGATTTTATTTTTCTTTACTTCCNCAGCTTTCGCTAAACCACTTCAATTGAAAGACGGAGACGTCGTTGCCTTTCTTGGTGGAACTGATTTGGTAAGGGCTCAGAAAGACGGGGCATTAGAAGCAGCGATCACTCACCGTTTTAAGGATTTAAATATTAAATTCAGGGATTTGGCTTGGGAAGGGGACACTGTTTTTTTTCAAAGCACAGTCCGTGAAAGATGGAGGAGGGAAGCGTTNGGAAGCCTTAATGAACAACTCAAAAGAGTGGGAGCAACTGTGGTCATTGCTCAGTTTGGTAAAATGGAGTCTCTCAATGGAGAAGTTGCCCTNAAAGAATTCTTAGANTCTTATGANNAGCTCATTAACGAATTACANNCNG
>PAPL01000015.1:19928-60971 GCA_002708885.1 Verrucomicrobiales bacterium
CGNAGAGTNGTNATTNTTGCNCCTTCGNCCTTTGAATGGGNTTNCGCNAATGATCAATTNCTTGATAAATACACTGANGGTATNGAATCTCTCGCNANNAAGAAAAAGATANCATTNNTTAAAGGNNACTTNGCTGANGAACTTGGTGAAGANCCNCCAACGAATCTCATTTTGTCAGTGAGGGAAAAGCATCGTCTCTGGTATGATTACTGGAGGCCAGCAAACTGGAAGTGCCTCTTTGGAGATGATAGTAAACGGGTCTTTTCAAATGCGGCTGAGGGCCTCCCCTCGTTCAAGGAGGAATGGCAATTGTTTCCAAAACTCATAGAAAGTGCAGAATCTAATATCCGAAAAGGATTAAAGAATGTACCAGCTTCGCCACCGAAGAGGACAGGTTCTCGTGAGGCGAATATTAAAAAAGAACTCGAATCATTTGATGTGATGGATGGTTTTGAGGTTAACCTTTTTGCTGACGAGACTCATGGCATAGCAAATCCTTTATCCGTGAGGTGGGATGCTAAGGGAAGAATGTTTGTGGCATGTTCGGATGTCTATCCCCAAATTGAGCCTGGTGTCATGCCCAATGATAAGGTCATTATGATTGAAGATCTTAATGGTGATGGGGTAGGTGATAAGTCGAGCATATTTGCAAAAGGTCTCAATATTCCTACCGGAATGGAAGTCGGAGCTGATGGTGTATATGTTGGACAAAATACTGAATTATTGCACTTTGACTGGGAAGGAAACAAGGAGCTGGTTCTTAGCGGTTTTGGCAATGGTGATTCTCATCAGACAATGAATTCATTTGCTTGGTCTCCGGGAGGAGAACTGTGGTTTTGTCAGGGTGATGGGGTAGAGTCTCGAGTTGAGACGCCACATGGTGTATCCTCACTGTTTCAGGCTGGTGTATATAGATTGAGACCAGATGAACTTAAGTTGGACCCCTTATTGGATGACTTCATGGGTCCTGGTAACCCGTGGGGAGTTGCTTTCGATGATTATGGTCAATCATTTGTGATCGATGGGGCCGGCGGTGTATCCTACCTTACTCCGGCATCGATTCCGGCCAAAAGACGGTTGCGCCTGCCTCGTATCGGTCGTCCTGGAGGTTACTGTGGTATAGATTGTTTGGGGGCTAGTAATTTACCTGCTGAAATGGCAGGTGATTTTCTTATAGGTGATTATAAAAAGAATCAAGTGAGCCGATTCTCGGTTTCATCTGATGGTGGGGGCTTTAAAGTGAATTGGCGCGAACCTATCCTTCGCTCTAGTCACCGTAATTTTCGTCCAATCGATGTTAAAGTGGGGCCTGACGGTGCCATTTATGTCGTTGACTGGTACAATCCTCTGACCTGCCATCAGGATGACTTTTATAGGCATCCAGATAGGGATAAAACACACGGTAGAATTTGGAGAATAACACCTAAGAAAGGTGCCCTCAAAGTGCCCGATCTGGTTAACCTAGGTGATAAGGATTTGGTTGAGATGCTGGCTTCTCCGGAAAGATGGACAAGGCTCAAAGCAAAACAATTACTTTCGAGCAGAGACCAATCGAAAGTCGTTAATATTTTGCGTAATTGGGTTGCGTCTCGTGAGGGGCTTGATCTACTGGAGGCTCTATCGCTCCTTGAGTTTTTGAGCGTTCCGGATTCTGAAATTTTGATTAAAAATATAAATTCAGATGACCCTAGAATTAGAGCTTATGCGGCCAGAGTCATAGGTAGATGGGGCACTAGGCTTGAAGGTTATCATGACCTACTATTAGATCTGGCTCAGGACAAACATCCTAGGGTCAGGATGGAGGTTCTTCTTTCTTGTGCTCAAATACCGGAACCAAATTCTATTTTAGTGGCGGCGGCTGTTGCTGAGGTTCCAAAAGACAAATGGATCAATTATGCTTTTTCTCAGGCAGTTCACCATCTCAAGCCAATATGGATACCGGCTTTTAGTGAAGGAAATCTTGATATTGCTAGATATCAGTCAGGATTTTCAGATGTATTAAGCCAGTCAGATTCGAAAGCCATTATTTCGGAGATTCGTGACCTTGTTAAGAAAGAAAATATCAATGATGAAACTACAGCGAACCTTCTCAGTTCACTTGTCATTCTGGGAGATGAGGATGATTTAAAGTTTGTTTTAAATATGGAAAATCTTACTGGATCAGTGCTGATGACGCTAAGAAATCAACAAAGACCCGAATTTGAAGTTCATCAAAGGTTAGCAAGTTATCTTAAAACTGAAGATCGAGAAATAAGAGAAGGAATTATTGATTTGATAGGTTCCTGGGGAGTTGAGGAACTCATGAAGGAGATTTCAGTTATAGCATCTAATGCAGATATAAATAAAGAGATCAGAGCAAAAGCACTTAAGTCTCTGGGTTCAATTGGTGGTAAAGATGCACTTCAAATCAGCATGAAAATTGCGGCTAGTGATAATGACCCTTGTCAGTTAGATGCTGTAGGCTCTGTGATTAGCATGGACATTCCTAATGGGATCAAATTGGCAGTTGATCTCTTGAAGAGGGGATTGGATTCTGAGCAGTTATCACAGCTATTTGATGCGGTTGCTTCTAGGAACGGTGCCATGGAATTATTAGCAGATAAATTACCTGAAACTTCTATTAATAAAGATCATGGATTATTAATAAGACAGGCATGGATAGCTAAGGGCCTAGTGAGTCCTGAGTTATCTTTGAGCCTTGACCAGTTAGCGGGTATACCGGCACCAAGAATTGAATATACAGATTCAAATGTTCGTGAATATGTCAGAGCCGGTAATGCCGGTGATATAAAGAAGGGAGCTGATCTATTTAAATCTGCGGGACTTGGATGCGTTGCCTGTCATAAGGTAGGTAACGTTGGAGGAATAATTGGTCCTGATCTTTCGGCTCTAGGGAGTGGCGTGCCATTTGATAGAATTGTCACAGAGGTCATGTGGCCCACTCTTCAAGTAAAGGAAGGATACTCTTTGACTCGGGTAGTGACCAAAAAATCACAGACCATGCAAGGCTATGAACAGGCGAGTAGAGACGAGGATAAGATTCTCCTCAGAGACTTTTCAGGTGCTGGCATGCACCGTATATCACGTGAAGATATTGAAAAAGTTGAGAAGATTGGAAGCTTAATGCCTCCCACCGCTCAGAGTCTTAGTAGAGATGATGTAGCTGATTTACTTGCCTATTTATTTAGCTTGAGGGGTTAAAACTAGGATACCTCCCAACCCTTTCTGTAAGTCTTACTAAGAAGTTCGTTAGCTTTTTTATCGTTAGTTATTTCGAATTTTTCAGCGTCCCATTCGAATTCTTTTCCGACTTCTACTCTGTGCGCGAGATTTCCTAGTAAATTATGTTCAATAAGAGCACCTGAATAATCAAAATTACATAGGCTATTTCCCTCACCCTTACAGGCGTTAATCCATTCCTTATAATGACCTAGAGATTTCGGGATTGAAGGTTTGGGTCTTTTGTAATCTTTAAATTTTTCTCCCGGGCTGTGGACAATTTTTCCATAATCAGAAACAACGATTCCTTCATCGCCTACAAAGGCAACACCGATGTGCCACTTTGATATGTTAGTATCTTTACCTAGTTTTGGCTGGAGCCGTTCGGCCATTGTCTTCATTCCCTCAGGACCATGATACCAAATAACATCGACTTCTCCACGTTTACCGCCTCCGACATTCGCATCCGGATGGTGCCATGTGGCAATTTGAGAAGGAGGCGCTGCTACCTTATCACCTTTTGGGCCTTCAGCTTTTACTTTGTTTGGCCTTGTCAATTCCAGTGCCCAATAAGGAAGATCAATGAGGTGGCTTCCCATATCACCTAGGACCCCATTACCAAAGTCCCATCGCCGGTTCCAGTTAAGATTACCACCTTTCCAATAGCCTTCATTATACGCCCTTTGGGGTGCAGGTCCTAGCCAGGTTTCCCAATTAAAACCATCGGGTATAGGCTGTTCTGGGAGAATTTCCTCTCCCACTGGTCTGATTGTTCTGCCGCACCAGACATGAGCTTCTTTGATGGTTCCAGCTGCTCCTGATTGAACTAACTCCACTGCTCTTCTGTAATTTTCAGTTGCATGAATTTGAGTTCCCATCTGAGTCGCTATCTTATCTTTGCGTTTGATGTATTCTTCCTGCATCCATCTAGCTTCCTGAACAGTATGAGCGAGAGGCTTTTCAGAATAAACATGTTTGCCGTTGCGCATTGCAGCAATTGCAGCTGGCGCATGGTGATGATCAGCAGTACTAATGACTACAGCGTCAATGGCGGGATCGTCGACTATTTTTCTCCAATCGCTGGTAGTCTTCGCGCCGGGGTAACGTCCCTTCACGGATCTTAAGACTCCAGGGTTCGTGTCACACAGAGCATAAATTGTTTCATTTTTCACCCCATTCGTGTTGGCTCCACCGCGTCCGCCTGCACCAATGATAGCGACGTTCAATTTTTGGTTGGGCGATTGTGCCTTGGAGCGGGTTGCGCACGCAGCAGAAGCCGCAAGGCCAAAACCAATGAAGGTCCGTCTATTATGTGTATTTATATTTGCCATGTCTTTAGATTGAACTTTTTAACTGTGCTTCGTCAATGACGATCATGCGGAATAGTGCACTTTATTGATTCTGAGTTAATGAATGTTTATTTGGATTGAATTTTGAGCCCTCCAACAGGATTTCCATCTCTGCCACGGATCCGGCAGCACAGTCCCCACGGCCCGCTCGTATTCACGACCTTGAGTATAATCAGATTCCATCCTTTTGAAAGGGTGACAGGAATAATGGATTGTCTCGGTTCGAGGCTCCTATTAGAGAATGATTGATGAATTATTTTATCATTTAGCCATGCTTTAATGTGATCATCACTACCCATTTCAAGATTAATTTCAAGANTTTCGGGTGTCCATACTTTCGTCATNGCATATGCGGCAGCATCAGCTTCCATGCTCAAACTTTCATGAAGATCGACTGCCCACAGAGATCTTTCGGATTTTGATTTGGTCTTAAATTTTTTCCACCTCACAGACTTCAAATCCTTTTCAGGGGCCAGGGCCGTATCAAAAACAACTTTGGCAGATTTCCCTTTCACTGAATATGGTCCGGTAATTCTCCAGTCAAGAATGTAATCTTTATACAGATCCAATTCTGATTGTAGATCAGCGGCTCCTTTCTTTGATGTCTCAGACGCTTTAGATTCNAGAATGGCTTGCAAGGCAGAGCGGACTTCAGCAGTGTGTGAATCTTTATGTCTTTTCGCGACCTGAGTCGTTGCCAAAGCCGCCTCATTGATTGTTTCTGAATTATTCAGATAGGGTNTAATAATTTCCAGTGATTGTATTCCTCCGCTCTGTCCTAGTCCTGCTAGAATCTTTTTGGCAGTGGCNGTTGAATCATCTAATTCTAGAGCNTTTCTGTAGGATAGNGTTGGGTTTGGAGACTTTGAGGATAAAACAATATAACCATTAAGGGCACTATCTTTGTTGGGATTTTTTTCTTCTGATGCAATTTTTAAGAGATCATTTGCNGGTNCATGATTTGGCCACCCTGCCAGTGCCTCGATAGCGGCTAACTGAATTGACTCAGTCTCCTCTAGCGCTGAGATCAGTACTGCTAAGGACTCTTTGTTAGGGTCCCTTCCCAATAATGAAAGGATTGACGGTTTAGCATTGATATCAGCTTTTTTTAAAGCTTTTATGAGAGCATCCGTTTGTATCTTTTTGTCAGGTATTCGCCTAAATATATAAGCAATTGCTGATACAATATCATTTCGATCAGATTCTTTTTTGGGATTTAATAATATCATTAATATTTGATCCAGATGACTCTGATCGGCCAATATTCCTATGCCGCGGAAGGCCTCCTTACGAATTTCAGGAGTCTTAGATTTGGCCAAATTCATAAGTTCATTCATTGCTGTTGATTCACCTCGCGTTGCAATTACTCTGACCAATTCACTCTGAATTTCTGGTGGTGATTCTTTAAGATGAGTCTTTAAAGAATTTTGAATGTCATTGCCTCTAAGATTTGCCAGCGCACTCCTTGAAACGTTTCGTTCATGACCACTTGTCGAGGAAGCTATAGTTGCAAGTGGAATGATTGACGATCCGTTGCCGATTTTTCCCAAGGCCTGAATAGCTGATAATCTAACTTCGAGACTTTCACTTCCTGTTAATTTTGTGATTGAAGGGAGAGCGGATCTGTCTTCTCTTTCTGAAAGTGCTCCGATCAGGAGTATTTGCATGTTTGAAGGTGCTGATTCAAGTAGAGATTTTAGTTTTGACCCAATGTTTTCTCCCTCTAATTCTGCTATGATTGAAGCTGCTCCATTGGCTAATTCACTATTGCCACTCTTAATGGCTTTAGTCAGGAGAGGAACAGCTGACTCTCCATTTACCTTTGCCGCACCGCTCAAACCGGCCAATATAACGTAAGAATCTGTTCCTGATTTTATGAAATGATCATAAATGGATAATGCCTTTTCTTTGTTCCCTTTTTCTAAGTAACTCTCTGCGCATCTAAGAAGAGCCTGGACTGTGTAGCGGTACGCTTTCCCAGTTGTTTTGCTTAATCTTGGTAGGAGATGTTCACTCACACTGTCTCCACCAATTAACCCAAGGGCCCGTGTTGCGTTATTGGAAACTGATGCAGTGTCGAGTAATCTAATAAGATCCGGAACCGCTTTCTTATAGCGGATATCGCCTAGGCTGTCGATAATTCCCTGTTTTAGTTTATCCTGTACGGTGTTAAGTGATAGGTGAAGAGCGGTTCCGGCCTCTTCGTATTGCATTGAGGCTAATACGTACCTTGCCATGTGGCTAATTTCTTGTTCGCTAAGTAATTTTTGCATTACAGGAATGGACTTCTTTGTGCCCATTATGCGCAACATGCGGCACAGAAAATCCTTCCCTCTTCTGGATTCTGCTGTCGCTAGTGAATTTATTATTTTTTCTTCGAGAGAATTTCTTAATTGTGAATCTTGAAGAGATTCTACCGCTTTTNATTCGATNAATTTNAGAGGATCAGCNGGATTTCCGTCAACGAATTTTCCGGCNAANAAAAGTTTTTCATCAAGCNCATCCGCNNTTATAGNTAATGGGAGTGATAGAAAAGATAGGATTGGGATTAAATATTTCATCTGATATATCTTATTGTTTATCCTATCGTGAAAGGTTCCCGATTTGGTCTTTCTAGCCATCTCGATACTTCAGGGTCACCGATAACCTCTTCTTTTTCGGGATCCCATANGATTTCCTTTTTGAGCCAGTAAGCTATGTTTCCTAGATGGCAATGTGTTGCAGTTCTATGTGCTCTATCAATATCTCTGAATGGTTTTTCCCGACTCTTGACGCAATGTATAAAATCACCGGACAAGCCACCTTGTCCTTTGTAGTTTGGTATGTGAACGGATGGNGGGCTGGGCCGGTTCTTTGAGTTGTTTCTAAAAGGAATTTCATTTTCAGTGCCNCGGAACGACAATATTCCTCCCCAACCGCCTCCATGATATATCTTTACTCCGCTGGCAAATTCGTAGGTGAGCTGTTTGACTTCCTTACCATCAGGTGGTGTTATTTTCACGGGTCCTGTTTCGTGTAAATTACAGGCAAACAATGCTCCTCCAAAACCGTGACAGCCCCAGTCCGTCATGCCTCCTCCTGAATAATCGCGGAAAGGTCTAAAGCCTCCCCTTGTAAGTGCAGGATGATAGGGGCGCCATGGAGCAGGTCCTAGCCATCGGTTCCAGTCAACACCGTTCGGTAACGGTTCNGGCGGAAGATAACATTCTCCTGAAGGGCCTCCCACATTGACCCAGGCCTCTTTGACTTCACCTATTGCCCCGCCATATATCATGCGGTGAAACCAGTTGTAATCACCCCACACACGTTGGCTTCCTCCAGAAAAGACACGACCGAATCTTCTTGCTGTATCTCGCATCATTTGGCCTTCGCGGACAGTTAAGGTTTCGGGTTTTTCACAAAAAACATCCTTTCCAGAGGTCATTGCCTCAATGGCTATCTTTGCATGCCAGTGATCAGGAGTGGCTATTAGTACTGCATCTATGTCATCGCGCATAATAATTTCACGATAATCGACATATGTCTTGCAATCATTATTCCCATATCGCCTGTCCACTGCANTCTTTGCCTGTTCCGCGTGTGATTGTACTACATCGCATACAGCGCGTGTNTGNATTTCACTGAATCCTAGGAACGAGTTCAGATCGCCTCTGCCTCTGCCCCCCATTCCGATGCCTGCAAAATTNATTCGTTCATTGGCTCCAAATGCTGATGAAGGAATGAAAAGAGGTAAAGCNACNGTAGTTGCTGACTTTTTAAGAAAATTGCGCCNGTTGGATTTCTTAATTTGTTTTTGCATTATGAGAGAATGTTGGAGCATTGCCTCGCTTATCGTCAATATTCAATCTTGATATATTCATATNCNTTATGTGGCATTGANTTTTTTTTAGCTTTAGGTTTTTATTCTNTACTGTGAGTAGTGATTTAACAGTTGTTAGAGTCAATAAAAAGGNACTGCTAAGAAAGTTTGTGCAATTTCCTTATGATTTATATAAGGGTTCTAAATATTGGGTGCCTCCATTAATGATGGAGGAAATGAAAAGTTTAATCCCCGAAAAGAACCCTTCTCTCAATGCATCTGATTTTGANTGTTGGTTAGTTNTGCGTTGTAACAAAATTGTTGGGAGAGTGGCGGCTTTCATTAATAGAAAAGATAATAAAATCAGAGNNCGGAATGCGGCTCGGTTCGGCATGATTGATTTTATAGATGATGCATCTGTCTCTGAGATACTCTTAAAGGAAGTTGAAAATTGGGCTCATGAAAAACATTTGGATTTGATTGAGGGACCGCTCGGTCCCGGGCANTTTGATAGGAATTGTGTTCTTATTGAGGGCTTTGATGAATTGCCGACAGCAATATCAAGTTATAACTATCCTTATTATGCAAAGCACATTGANAGCTATGGTTATCTGAAGGAAGTTGATTACCTCGAACATCAAATCAAGATATCTAAAGAACCTGATCCAAGAGTAGANAANATTTCATCCTATGTGTTAAGGAAGAAAGGGCTCTCAATATGGTCCGCTCGGTCCAAGAAAGAACTTATTGCAAGAGGTAAGGAATTTTTTAAATTAATTAATGAGGCATATNCGGGATTACATGATTTTGTGCCCCTGTCAGATGAGGAGATTAATTATTTAATCGGTCATTTCTTTTCATTCATTGANACAAAGTATGTGAAAATTGTGGTAGATGGCAAAGGTGAGATTGTGGCTGCAGGAGTTGCCATGGAATCTGTATCTAAAGCGTTGCAGCGTTCAGGAGGAAAGTTATTACCTTTTGGCTGGTTGAAAATGTGGTCGGCAATGAGGTCAAATGATGTGCTTGATTTATGCTTAGTTGCAGTGGCGGAGAAATTTAAAGGTGCCGGTTTAAATTCTATATTAATGCACGAAATGCACAAAACTGCTTTGGATAATGGCTTAAAGTGGGCCGAAACGAATGGAGAACTGGAGACAAATTCACAAGTTCTCACAATGTGGGATGGTTATGAGTACCGAACTAACAAGAGGAGAAGAATATATTCTAAGACTTTAAAAGAATCCAATATTTGAACTATTATAATAGGACATTATTATTTTATAGAGGTGTTTAGAATTAATTTTTATATCGTTACAATAATTTTAGCTCAGGGATCTTTGTCTGCTGATGATTGGGACACGGACATCGCTCCTATATTTCAATCCAATTGCGTAAAATGTCATGGAGGAGCTAAGAAAAAAGGAGGGCTCGATCTCAGATCTTATAAATCATTGCTTGAAGGGGCAGAAAGTGGCCCAGTGATTGTACATGGTTCCGCCGAAGAGAGTGAATTGTTTAGAGTCGTACTAAAAGGTAGTGATCCTCATATGCCACCTAAGGATCAGTTGGATGAAAAGAACATTAATGATTTAAGATTATGGATTGATGGGCTTAAAAAAGAACCGGTAGGTCAAAATAAGTCGTCACCAAAATTCGAAATACCTGAGGATATTTCTTTGGAAAAGGCCATTGATTTTGCCCTAAATAAGTTCTGGTCTGAACAGGGGATAGAACCATCTTCTAATAGTTCGGACGAGGTATTTTGCAGAAGAGTCTATTTGGATGTTATTGGGAGGATCCCTTCTATTGATGAGGTGAATCATTTTCTCTTGGCAAAATCTCCAAATAAGAGGGAAACTCTGATAGATGAACTTCTAATGAGGAATGAGCATTTCTCTTACATGGCAGAAATATTTAATGCCATTCTACTTGGTCGTGAATCGGTAAAGAAAAAGGATCGATCTGAGAGGGAGAAAAATGGTTGGTTAGATTATCTTGAATGGGTATTTCGTACAAACAGGCCATGGGATCTTGTGGCTAAGGATCTCGTTTTGTCACGTCCCAATGAAGGTGTTGAATCGGGCTCTTCATGGTTCCTTTTTGAGCAGAAGAATGATCATTCTGAAATGGCAAAACTGACAATGTCTACTTTGTTGGGAAAACGGATTGAGTGTGCTCAGTGTCATGATCATCCTGTGGCTCCGGAAATTGAGCAGCGGCACTATTGGGGAATGGTGTCTTTTTTTAACAGGTCAATAAATGTTCAGACAAATAAAGGTATGCGTGTAGCAGAGCGTGCTACCGGCGGCCATTCGAAATATGCTGATCTTAGCGGGAAGAGTCACTCCAGTGAGTTAGTTTTATTGGGGAATGAACCGATAAAGGAAAACATAGACGCATCACATAAAGATCATTCAGATCTTTATGTGTCTGTACCCTCCAAGGAATGGTTTGAAAAAAAAAACAAAGATAAGAAGGGTTATCATTTAATTAAGGTTGATGATGCTCCGGTTCCAAAATTTTCCAGGAGGCAGAAACTCATTGATCTGGCTTTCAGCGATAAAAACTCCTCATTCGCCGAGGCCTTTGTTAACCGAGTCTGGGCGCTTCTGTTGGGTCGTGGCATTGTGCATCCAGTCAATCTAATGGATTCCGCGCATCCACCGAGTCATCCTGAATTGTTACAGCGGATGGGGCGTGATTTTGCAAATTCTGGATATAATATCCGAAAACTGATTCGATCAATTTTAATGAGTAGAACCTACCATTTGTCATCATATGTTTCGGCAAAAGTAAAACCGCTTCCTCAAACCTTTAGTTATCATATAATTAAGCCAATCTCAGCTGAGGCATTCTCTAAGTCAATACTGATAGCGATGGGGTACTATCCTGATGAGCATGGAGAATTTAAAAATGTGGATGCAGAAAAATTACGCAGAGAATTTGCAGCCAAATTTCCTGATCTCTTTCCTGAAGTATATTCACCTACTGTGCAACAGGCTCTATATTTAAGTAATAATAAAACTGTAGAGGAATTGTTTATTTCTGATGATAATCGCACTCTATCAATTATTGAGAAGCAGGATTCGGATATTAATAAAGTAAGAGAATCGTTTAAATTAATTCTTGGCAGAGAACCTGATCCTGAGGAAATTAAAGTGGGGTCTAAGTTTTTAGAGAGAGGACCGGGCTCATTGAAGCATTTTTGCTGGGCTTTAGTGTCAGGTTCTGAGTTCAGAATGAATCGTTAATTTAATGGTGGATAATAACATAAAGGATTGCGGCTCACCTGATCACGGGATTCACAGAAGAAAATTCCTTCATGGAATTACTGCGGGAGCAATGTCTACTTTTAGCTGGTCTGGTCTTTTCTCAGTCCCTGCATTTGCTGAAATAGCTAAACGCAAACAGAAGCATTGCATATTACTCTGGCTGTGTGGGGGTCCGTCCCAGTTTGAGACTTGGGATCCAAAGCCGGGCAAGCCTACTGGTGGGCCCTTCAAAAGTATGCCAACTAAAGTGCCAGGCGTACACTTTTCTGAATTAATGCCCTCCTGTTCTTCGATAGCGGACAAACTTGCAGTTGTTCGGTCAATGAAAACGGCTCAAAAGGAACACACTCAAGCCATTAATTTATTGCAGAGAGGTAATAAAGTAAGGCCTCCTTTTGTCCGGCCAACGGTGGGTTCTGTGCTGGCCCAACAATTAGGTCAAGTGGGAAGTAAGNTTCCAAACTTTATATTACTTGATCCATGCCCAGAAGGAAATGAGTTTAAAGGTTTTAAGGCTGGAAATTGGGCAGGTTGGTTAGGGGCGGAGTATGCACCCGTGAGAGTCGGGGGAGAATATAAAATTCCTGACACAGACAAATTGGATTCTATTACTGATGGGGATCATGAAGCGCGCGCTGAACTACGCAGATTCTTTTCAAGGAAATTTGAAAATGAAACAAAAAGTTCAGCGGCCTCGTCTTACAATGCGACTTTCGATAGGGTNCGCGGTTTAATGAGTTGTTCCGATCTCTTTGATCTTGATAGATTACCCGCTAAGGATAGGGANCGGTACGGNCCTGGGACCTTTGGGCAGCATACCTTACTTGCCAGGTCCCTCGTGGAGGAGGGTGCTCCTTTTGTGATGGTGGCAAATGGTATGCCATGGGACACTCATGTTTTTAATCATGAAATATATCAGATGGTCGTTCCTGATCTCGATAATATCATTTTTCAATTAGTTAATGATCTTGAGGATCGGGGNTTACTNGAAGATACACTCGTTGTTGCTATGGGTGAGTTTGGCAGGACTCCTTGGATTAATCAGGCAAGGGGGCGGGATCATTATCCTAATGCTTGGAGCTTTGCGATGGCAGGTGCAGGGATTAAGGGAGGGTCAGTGGTCGGTGCGACTGATGAAATGGGTATTGAGGTTACGGATTCTCCTTACGATGAACGTAACTTGTTTGCGACTATATTTAGTGCCTTAGGTATTGATCCACACGCTGAGTATGATCTACCGAATTTCCCAACCTTTCATCGGGTAGAGGAAGAAATTCAACCCATAAAGGAGGTGCTGCTGTGAAGGTTGAAATAAAGAAAAAAGAAGAGATTAAACTTCCGGCTCATTGCCTTTCAATTGCACGAGGGTCAGATGAAAATCTCTATGCATCATGTGTTGATGGGAGAGTCTACTCATTGGATAAGAAAGGATATAGGAATGAGATAACTAGGCATGATAATTTCGTNTCGGGAGTCAATATATCTAATGGGTCAATCGTTTCGGCTGACTATGATGGAATCATTAAGTGGACTTCAATTGACTCTGGAAAAGAGCAAAGGAAGATAATGGCCCATAAATTTTGGTCATGGCAGACAAAAATTTCTCGAGATAATAAAATGATTGGTTCTGTAACTGGTCAGTATCTTGTGGGTGGATATAAATATGAACCGTCCCAAGANACGGAGCCGTCCGTGAAAGTCTATGATNCATNTTCAGNAGANTTGATTCATAAATTTTCTCATGTACCGCCTGTNCAATCTTTGGCATTTAGTAATGACAGTCGATATTTGGCAGCAGGTAATTTGATGGGAGAAGTGCGTGTGTGGGATTTAAATTCAGGAAAAATTCATACTACCTGGAACACGCCAAGTTTTACTGGGTGGGGTATAATTAAGGGCCATTACTATACTGGAGGAGTTTTTTCTATGGAGTTTTCACCGGATGATAGCTCGATTTATTTGGCGGGAATGGGTAGCACNCGAGATCCCGCTGCTGGCAATGGNAAGCAACTCTGGGAAGAGTTCTCATGGAGNGATCAGGCAATGCCTCCTAAGAAAAANCGAAGTGCTCTCGATGNTGAAATTGGGCAGGGTCTAATGGAAAGTNTATCATTTCATCCAAGCGGTGNTTTTTTTGTTATGGCGGGGAGGATGTTTAAGGNTAACTGGAATATTGCTCTTTTTGNTGCTGATAAGGGTAACCTCNTATGTTCCCAAAATTCCGGAATCCGATGCAGTGATATTNCATTCAGTGAGGATGGNACTAAGTTCTATGTTGGTGGAGGCAAGAGTCAGGGGAAGAAGAAGGACGATAAATTTTCTCCTTGGGGAAGGATCCAAGAGTTTGAAATTAATATTTCTTAGTTTGAGAAATTGTTATTTTTTTGGATTCCTTGATTTCTTTCGAGGCCCTGCTAATTTCGCCGAGCATTGCAAAGCAAAATGAGACAAGTCCTCAGATCAAAAATACATAGAGCCAAGGTCACGGAAGCTAACCCGGATTATATTGGCAGTATTACAATTGATGAAGATCTTTTGGATGCGGTTGGATTGTGGGAAGGTGAGAAAGTTCTGGTGGCTAGTGTTGATACTGGAGTTCGGCTTGAGACTTATACTTTGAAAGGAGAACGTGGAACTGGAATCATATGTGTGAACGGAGCCGCTGCTCGACTCATTAACGAGGGAGAATTAATAATCGTAATTGGCTTTGAGCTTACAGACCGGCCCCTGAAAGCAAAGACGGCCTTTGTGGACTCTGATAATAATATAGAGGAAATTGTTGAGAGTTAATTTCTCCTATTAATTATTAACACGCCGGCCAGAACTCCCTTTAGAGCTGCTACTTGAGCTTCTGCTAGGTATGCTCCTTGAGGGGCTTCCGGAACTGCTACTTGAGCTTCTGCTAGGTATGCTTCTTGAGGGGCTCCCAGAACTGCTACTTGAGCTTCTGCTAGGTATACTCCTT
This sequence comes from Verrucomicrobiales bacterium, assembly GCA_002708885.1. Lineage (GTDB taxonomy): Bacteria > Verrucomicrobiota > Verrucomicrobiia > Verrucomicrobiales > DEV007 > EC70. The sequence goes on from PAPL01000015.1 coordinate 34,536, forward strand.
GAAAAGTTTTTGGAACTATTACTGGGAGCATTGCTTGAGTTTGACCCTGAATGAAGTCTTCTCATAGGTGTTGAATTGCTCTTGGAACTATCCGACTTGACTATTTTTCTTGCAGGGGGCCGATTTGATTTTTTACCTCCTGATTTTGAATCTCTGTCATCATGATAATAATGATGATGGTGGTGGCCTCCTCCATGAAAACCTACTCCTAAAAATCCGCGACTGCCAACATAAGGTCCTGAATAGCCGACGTCCCAAGGATCGCTGTAGCCATACCTTGTATTTGGTCCTGATCCGTATCTTTTATAGCTAGCAACTTTTTGGACTTTTCCTTCGCAAGTTTTGTCCGGGCATTCAAGATCCTCTTCATCGATTGATTTCGATATTTCAAAAGCTTCTCCGCACTTATCGCATTGATAGTAAGCTGCGGGATATGGCCTATTGGTTGTCTTGCATGAAATCAAAGACATGGTTAGAAAGCTAATTATGATGCAACTAATTTTTTTCATTTTATTCATGTTAGTGTCATTAGTATCTACATTTTCTTTTATTTTTGCAATGATAAAGAATCCTCGCAATCCTATTGCTGTTCATTAGTAATGATTATAAATGGAGGACAATTAAGATTAAGGATATTTCATTTCTAGTTAATGAAACTGGGATGTACTTTTGAAATTATGAAAGATAACTATCCGCTACAAATAGGTTATTGGGACAGAAGAAAAATGCTATACGGTCTGGGGCTTGGCGCTAGCGCTTTTTTGGCTCCAGGATTATTTGCTGAAGCACTGATGGAGCCGACACCTAGGCAGGTCGAGGGGCCATTCTATCCAGACAAAATGCCACTTGATACGGATAATGATTTACTTGTAATTGGTGATTCTTTGACCCCTGCCGTTGGCGAAGTTACTCACCTATCTGGTGTGGTTAAAAATATAAAGGGGGATCTGGTCCGTAATGCATTAGTTGAGATTTGGCAGGTCGGCGCAAAGGGGGTGTATCTACACACTAGAGATGATCGAGATGGAAGAGATCAGAACTTCCAAGGATATGGAAGGTTTTTAACTGACTCAAAGGGACGTTATTATTTCCGTACCGTTAAACCAGTTACGTATCCTGGGCGCTCTCCTCACATTCATGTGGCAGTGAGTAAAAAGGGCAAGAGGATGCTTACCTCACAATGTTACGTCAAGGGTGATAAAAGAAATGATAAAGATTTTATTTATAAGCGGTTAGGAAAAACCGGTCAGAAACTGACTGCTGTTGATTTTGCACCGATAAAAGGCTCCAAAACTAATGAGCTCAATGCTGTTTGGGATATTATTATTGGCCTTACTCCGGAAGATTAGAATTCGTTTACTGATTAATTATTGAATTTTTCCCCAGCCTCCCAGTTCGCAAATTTTATCCTCCATGGCTTTGGCCCATATTTTATAGCCTTGCTCATTGGGATGAAGAGCATCAGGCATCACAGATTTTGGTAAATTCTTTTTTTCGTCTAAGAGCCTTGTAGAAATATCAAGGTAATGAATATTTTTTGAGTCTGCTAAAGTTTTAGAGAGTGAATTAATTTCATTGTTTCTTATTCTTTGTGGATGCTCAGGATTAGTTGCCCTAGGGAAGATTCCCAATAAAAGAATTTTCATTTTAGGTCTACGGTCTTGAAGAAGATCGACGATTGCCTTAATGCCAAGGAATGTCTCCTCAGCGTTCTGCATAGAATGACCAGTATTATTGGTTCCAATCATAATTGTAGCCACTTTTGGATTCAAATTTGTTGCTAACTCTCCATTCAAAAGTCTCCAGAGCACATGCTCTGTCCTGTCACCAGAGAATCCTAGATTTAGAGTTTTCCTCTTATTGTAATATTTATTAAAAACGGTTTTACCCGAATTTTCCCAACCATGAGTTATAGAGTCTCCAAGAAAAAGGAGTTCGTAATTCCCCTTATTTGCTAATTTTACTTTTTCTCGATGCCTATTTCGCCACCATTCTTGGTCTAATCTAGGCACTGGAACGGTCGCATTGTTCAGGGCGTATTTTTTCTTCTTTTCTGTGTAGGTTTTTTTTAAGGAAGTTAAAATATTTGAGTACTGGGGATCTTCATGAACAGAGTTCATTTCCTTTGGGTCCTTTTCCAGATCGAAGAGATTCCATTCCTTTGTATTCGGAAAGTGAATGAGTTTGTGCCGGTCTGTTCTTATTCCGTCATGCTTAGCTACGCGGTGAGTCCTTTCACCATAATAGGCATAATAGATGCTTTTTCTCCAATCTTTGGGTTTCTTCAACGGATCTTTGAAGGCATTCACTAAACTCCTGCCATGCATTCTTTTGGGTATCGTTGCCCCAGCCAATTCAAGGAAAGTAGGTGCGTAATCAATGTTTTGGATGAGAGTCTTAGATTCTACACCTGCTGGTATTACTCCAGGCCAGCGTATAAGAAACGGCATAGCGAGGGACTCCTCGAACATCCACCGCTTATCATACCATCCGTGTTCTCCGAGATAGAAACCCTGATCAGAAGAATAAATGACTATGGTGTCCTCAGCTAACCCACTATCGTCGAGATAATCCAGTAAACGCCCGACGTTTTCGTCAACGGCCTTAATGCATCGAAGATAGTCCTTGATGTATCTCTGATATTTCCATTGAGTAATTTCTTTTTCATTGAGTTTTCCACTCTTTATATCATTAATAAGTTTCTCATTTTTAGGTCCATAGGCAGTGTCCCATTGCTTTTTTTGTGAGTCCGTCATGCGTTCATACTGACGGTTAATGATTCCGCTTAAGAAATGTTTCGGGAACATTGATTCTTTGCCATGGAATTTCATGTCATGTCCCCAATACATATGATCTTTGATTCCCATTTCGTGTTCTTTCAGAGTCCTGGAACGGTTTCCTCCATAACGATCAAAGAGGGTATCAGGCTCGGGCATCTTGATGCCATCAAATAGATTCAGATGACGCGGAGCCGGTGACCAATTGCGGTGAGGCGCCTTGTGCTGACACATTAAGACAAAGGGTTTGTCTTTTTCCCGTTCATTTTTTAGCCACTCTAAAGCCAAGTCGGTAATGATATCCGTACAGTATCCTTGATAGCGTTTACGGGAATTATCCATCTGTATAAAATCAGGATTATAATAGGCGCCTTGGCCCGGAAGGATTTCCCAATAATTAAAGCCTGTGGGATTACTAACCAAGTGCCACTTTCCGATCATGGCCGTCTGGTATCCTTCTTTCTGAATTAGTTGAGGAAATGTAGTTTGTGTCCCATCGAAACGGGAATTATTATTATCAAGGAATCCGTTAGTGTGAGAATGAAGCCCTGTAAGAATGCATGCGCGTGAGGGACCGCAAATTGAATTTGCGCAGAAGCTATTTTTAAAAATTGCCCCTTCTTTGGCTATCCGATCAAGATTAGGAGTTGGTGCACTCTTTGCCAAGTGGCTGCCGTAGGCCGAAATTGCTGCTTCGGCGTGATCGTCGGAAAAAATGAACAGAATGTTCGGTCCCTTCGCGGCTACGGATAGTAGGAGATAGCACGATGCTAGTAACGAGATAATAATTTTCTTTTGCATTTAATGTAATTTTATTGATGAAAAGTTGCTTTAGGCAAATAAATGCGCCAGTAAAATTCAATGCTACTTTTAATTTAATTGATAATTCTTTTGCTTAATTAGGATACTATCCATTGACGGTTCGCCCGTTTCAGGCTAAGTGGCGCTCGCTGCTTAACATTTTTCATTATTAATGAGGGCCCAGAAAATCCGTAACATTGCAATCATAGCGCATGTTGATCATGGTAAAACTACTCTAGTTGACCTGTTACTACATGCGGGCGGTATTTTTCGAGACAATCAGGAAGTGGAAGAAAGGGCAATGGATTCTATGGATCAGGAACGCGAGAGGGGAATTACAATCAAAGCTAAAAATACAGCTATTCATTGGGAAGGTTATACCATTAATATTGTTGATACTCCGGGGCATGCCGATTTTGGAGGTGAAGTTGAGAGGGTCATGAAGATGGTAGACGGTGTTCTTCTATTAGTAGATGCAGCGGAGGGGCCGCAGGCTCAGACACGTTTCGTTTTAAGAAAGGCATTGGCCCAAGGCTTGTCTCCGATAGTGGTTGTCAATAAAGTGGACCGAGATCATGCGGATCCTCCTGCCGTTCATGATAACACACTGGAACTTTTTCTAGAACTTAACGCGAGCGAGAGTCAGTTCGAGGCTCCGTTCTTATATGGAAGTGCAAAAGAGGGTTATTTCTTAGCTGACCTTAACGATCAGAGAGACGGGGTTAGGCCATTATTGGAAACCATAGTGGATCGAATTAGCGGTCCGGAAATCGATGTTGATAGTCCATTCAAAATGTTGGTGAGCAATATCGACTGGGACGATTATGTTGGGCGCGTTGCAATTGGCAAAGTCCTTTCCGGAAAAATAGTCAAAGGTGATAAGATTTGGAGGATCAGTAGTGAGGGGAAACGCACTTCTGTGAAGATTACTAAAGTTTTTGAATATAGTGGGGTCAAAGGATCGCAGGATTCTACTGTGGGTGAGGCAGGTAACATCATAGGTCTGTCAGGATTTGAAGATGCTGATATTGGAGAGACGCTCAGTGCCGATGAGGATTCAGAACCTATTCCTTTTGTTGAAATTGATCCTCCGACTGTGCAAATGCAGTTCTCTGTTAATGATTCTCCATTTGCCGGGAAAGAAGGTAAGTATGTAACTTCTAGGCAACTCAGGGATAGACTCATCAGAGAAACAAAAACCAATATTTCAATAGAGGTAAACGACAGTGAAAGGGCAGGGGTCTTTAATGTTTCAGCTCGGGGGGCAATGCAGATAGCAGTTCTAGTTGAAGAGATGCGAAGAGAAGGTTACGAGGTTCTAGTCTCTAGGCCTATGGTCATCACAAAACGTGATGAGGATGATGTCATAGTTGAGCCATTTGAGACCCTCTATGTTGAGATTCCAGAAGAATATGTGAGCGGGGTCATGAAGAGTCTAGCTAGTAGGAGAGGGGAAATTGTTAATATGACAGCTTCGGGTTCAGGTTCGATGATAGAGTCCGTGATACCGACTAGGGGATTAATAGGATTTGAATTTGAGCTTTTAAATATGACAAGTGGCCATGGAATAATGTCCCATCTTTTTAAGGAATATGCGGCCAAAGTTGGCGAGATTGCTGGTAGGTCATCAGGCACATTAGTTTCCATGGAAACTGGTGTGGCGATGGCATATTCACTTGATGCTCTCGAGTCTAGAGGAAAGTTGTTCGTTGGTGCGGGAGAGAATGTGTATGAGGGTCAGATCGTAGGGGAGAATCCAAGGGCAGATGATCTTCCTGTGAACCCAACAAAAGAAAAGCACCTCACTAATCATAGGTCCAGCGGAGACGGGAAAGGGATACAGTTGTCACCGCCAATAAAATTTTCACTTGAAAGAGCGATTGAATACATTGCTACGGATGAATTAGTTGAAGCTACTCCGGAGAATGTTAGGCTGAGGAAGAGAGTCCTTTCTGCGGTGGAGAGGAAAAGGGAGGCTCGAAAATCTATAACTTAAAAAGAATTTTGTTATGAGTGCAGAATTAAGAATTCAAGAATTAGGGTTAGAGCTACCACCTTCGGTTCCTCCGGGAGGAATCTATAAGCCTTTAGTCATTACCGGTAACGTTGGTTATTTGTCAGGGCACGGTCCTTACCTCGGTGATGATAAATATATTACTGGTAGGGTCGGTGAGAACCTTACTTTGGCTGAGGGCCAAAAAGCGGCTAGGCAGGTCGGTCTGGCGCTTCTTAGAACGATGAAGGATCAGCTAGGTGATCTAAATAGAGTGAGCCGCATAGTCAAGAGTTTGGCTCTGGTAAATTCAACTGATGATTTTTGTGAGCAGCCTCAAGTAATTAACGGCTTCAGTGAGTTAATGAGGGACGTTTTTGGGGAGGACCGGGGAATCGGCGCAAGGAGTGCCATTGCGACTAATGCTTTGCCTGGTAACATTGCGGTTGAAATCGAATTAATTATTGAATTAAACGAATAGTAAATTCTGGGCTGTCAGATTCGCTTTATTGCGTTCACTGCCCAAGTCTCGGTCGAGGCCATATTGTCGCTTATTATATACGCATGATCATGTAGAGCCACGGTGGGGCAAATGTGCTTCGGGAATCCCAGCAATAAATGGCCTGGTGTATATTTGTCTGAATTCGATGTTTTAATCATTAAGTGTTCTTCGCTTTGTCCCATTATCTGATATTCATTGAGCTCAGGAAAAAAGACGCGATCATGAATAGGATTTTCAGCTGCGACTGATTTATGACCCAAGTCAACGCAAATGAGATTTTTTTCTGGTCTGCTGATTACTCGGGTAAGTAGACAAGATGCGATGCTGAAATCAAGATCAGGGAATGATCTTGCGTATCCTGCGTCCCACAACATCACTGTTCCAGGGCTTAGGTTCCATTCGGTAAGTTTTGCCCATAACCCAAAAGTGGGAGATCCTCCTACAATGACCTCAGGAACTTGTTTTATTCGTAAAAAATTCTTAATTGAATTATCAATTTCCATGACTGCATTTTTACGAATTTCCAGTACAGGTTGGTGCAAGTGACCGTCATAAACATGTAGTCCTGCAAGAGTGATTCCCGATTCTTTGTCTATCCATTCATGTAGCTGATTCAGTCGTTCATTAAAGGGAATTCCTGTACGGTTCATGCCGCAGTTAATATCTATGAATAATCGAACCGGGTTAGATACGTTTCCAATTTTTGAAGCTATTGCCTGGGCCGAATTAATATTGTCCACGATGGTCGCAAACGAACTTTCCGGAAAATTTTTGATCAGGTTTCCAAGTTTTTGAATGTTTGGACCCACTGGTTGGTAAGCTAGCAATATGTCTTTTGCCTCTAACTTTGCTGCCATTTTTGCCTCGGAAATTGTGGCTGCTTTGAATTTATTTATGCCCTTATCAATCTGTAATTGGGTGACTCTGCTCATTTTGTGAGTTTTCAGATGAGGTCGCAGTCTTTCCTTAAAGTTCTTGCCAGCTGTCAGGATCATTTGATCAATGTTCGCAGATATTTTTTGTGGATCCACTAATAGAGCGGGTGATGGGATCGATTCGAGCCTGTCAATTTTTTGCCAGTACATCTAATCTACAAAGAATTGTTCGGTGTTTTCTTGATGTGAATTATCAAGGAGCGATACAGCTACTATTAAAATAGCTGATCCAATCACGTCCCAAATGAATGGGTTAAGATTCAGCAGATCGTAAGGTGCGAAGTTCCCTGTCATTTTAAAACCAATGATGGTTAGTGCGAGATGAATAATCAATGCTCCAAGCATGCCTGCAATCGCACCTCTAGGAGTCATTCTTGGCCAATAAAGAGAAAGTGCTATTGGCATGAGCAGGCATCCAGCGAGGCCGCCACTTGCGAAAATAATAAGGTCTTGTAGATATTGGGGAGGATTCATCATTGCGAAAACGGCTAAGATGCCCACTATGAATGTAATCATGTAGCTTAGTGATTTAAGTTTTCTTTCAGAGGCGTTTGGATTGATCCGTTGATAAACGTCTCTGACCAGAGACGAGGAGAGCATAAGAATGAAACTGTCCACGCTGGACATGATAGCAGCGAAAGGCGCGGCGACGAGAAGACCAGCTAGCCAAGGAACTCCTGCATTTTTTGATAGAAGAGCAGCCAGTTCAGGCATGACTCTATCAGCATCCGCTTACATTCCTGGCAATAACACTTTGCCGCAGCAGAAAATGATCACTAGACAGAAATAAATGAAAGAGTAAAAGAAAGCTACAGTGATAATTGATCTCCTCAGCGTCTGTGTGTTTTTAAAGGCCATGAGTCTGACCATGTTTGCCGGTTGCCCTGTTCCTCCGAATGGCCAAAAAATAAAGAAGCTGAGGGCAGTCACGATGGCGAGAAAACCGGTTCCATTTTTCAAATCCGGCCCCGGAGCCGAGAGGTAAACTCCTTTTTTATTTTCACCATAAGCGTAACCTTTTTGAGATTGTACCTGAGCTGATGATGTTCTTGATAAATTCCTAGGTTTGGAATTCTCATAGAGGTACGCGTTCACACTGGAAGATTTATTACTTCCTTCGTTGATGAATGTTGATTCGGAGGGAACAACATATGACGTATCTTTGTCGGTCTTGTACCAGGTCCCTTTTTTGACAAGTATCGTTCCTTGCGGGCTTTCTGGAGTCCTTTCAAATATTGCTTTGCAGGTTTTTGGTGGAACCATTTTATGAAGTTCACGAGTGGCACGATCTAACCCTCCTACCTGTGACAACACAAGTACCAGCATGATGGCAACGCCTAAAAACATAATGATGCCTTGCATCATATCGGTCCATACTACGGCTTTAAATCCCCCATAAACAACATATCCAATGACCGCTACAGAAAAGATTATTAGAGTGAGTAAGTACTCAGGATCCATTCCTGAAGGAGTGAATTGCGCGATGAATTTAGTACCATTAATAAACAGTGGTTCTTCAGCAAGTAAGGTACTCAGAATCATTCCTCCCGCCTTGAACTGTGCCATGAGATAGAAGAACATGAAGAGGACAATGATAATTGTTGCGACGAGCGTCACAGATTCACTCTTGAACCGTTTGCCTAACACCTCGGGAAGAGTGATTGCGTTTACTTTTCTGGCAACATAATTGAGTCTTTTTCCTAGGACTCCTATGGCTATGAAAGGAACAGTCATGTAGCCTGCGATCCAAAGAGCCAGTACCCATCCGTGAGTATAAATTTTTGCTGGGAACCCTATAAAACTTCCTCCAGAAGCGTTAGTTGTTGCAAAGGTTAGGGCAAATGCCCAGAGGCCCAGGGCCCTGCCCCCAAGAAAATATTCATTAACAAATGATTTACTCTTGGAGCTGCTATTNCCCGCGACCCATGCCAGAACAAAGACGNCCAGGACGTAGATTCCAAAACTTACCAGNGCAGGATTCATTTTTCCTGGTCCTCCTCGATAGTAAATTCCTGATCCTTAATTACGAATAGACTTATATAAACAGTGAAGGCCGTTGCGCAGATCCAGGGAACAGCGATTCCCCAGAAAACCCATGAGGGCATTCCAAATGTAATAGATGGCTCATCGGTATGATCTTTATAAGCATTGAAGTATGAATATATAAGGACCCAGGCGGCGAAAAATAACCATCCGATCAGGAAGATAGACAGTTCGCGTTTTGCCTGTATAAANTGCTTTAATTGGGTCATTGAGAGGGTAGCGATTNTATTGCGAATTGAACAAAGTTTCCATGCATTATGGATTTTACATCTGATTCTGAATAACCGCGATCAAGAAGTATAGTGGCAATCATAGCAACGTCTGCGATGCTGTTCAGATCAGCNGGCGATTGCTCAGTTCCAAAACCGCCATCAAGATCAGATCCTATTCCTGAATGTTTTGAGTTGCCCGCGATCTGACACACGTGATCAATGTGGTCTACCACATTTGAAATTCTTACATTTGTTTTGTCTGGTGTAGATTTTCCTCTGNCCCATTCCGGACTCAGCATCCATGCATCAAATGCGCTNCCGATGATGGCACCTCTTTGAATTAGTGCTTGAATTTGCTCGTCTGAGAGNTGTCTGGGATCATTGACTAAGGNACGGCAATTGTGATGACTTGCCCATATCGGTCCTTCAAAAGTATCAATTACTTGCCAAAAAGATGGTTCTGATAAGTGCGTAACATCAAGAATCATTTGNAANCTGCNCAATTCTTTAAGCAGTTCTTTGCCTGAGTCTGACAAGGGGCCATCACAATCATGACCAAGTGCATAACGGCCCGCTCCAAAATGAGATAGTCCAATGGCTCTTAATCCATAATTGTAAGCTCTCTCGAGATATGAAATATCAATCAACGAATCGGCACCTTCAAGACTGAGAATAAAACCTATCGGAGTATTGAATGAATCCAGTTCCCATTCCNTTAAATGCTCTTCTAGCGAATCTGAGGTTAGAATCTGACGCAATTCTCCTTCCTCTTCCATGGCTTTGTACCAGGCCAATTGGGCCTGGGTCATGGCCCATGCTTGATGAGGTGATTCCCATGAACCGACCGGAGCAGCGGGCTTCATGCATCCCGCTAATTGAGTCGCAACACAAATGCCAATTCCTCCTTCACGCATCTCTGGAAAAGTGACAGTGCCATTTCCACGGCCCTGAAGATCAGTTTTCCCACGCTCATCTGCTCTTACCTCTTGAGCTTTTTTCCGAAGATCTCTATTCCATTCAATGGCATTGAGGCTAAGATCAAGATGTGCGTCAAATATAAGCATTTAGTAGGATCTATTATTGGGGCCGTCCGTCAGAGGATGGTTTCTTTCCTTCGATTAAAAGCTTCGCCTGCCTTGCATAACGTTTACCTAATAGTGAATAACCTTCTTTCGTGTAATGTAAATCATCATGAATTTTCCCGTCCTTTCCTGTTTTATTATTTAGGTCATCACAATCGACCCATGCCCCTAGAGGATCATTCTCGGACACAGCGACTTGGGATTTTCTCACAGCNGTCCAGGACCTATGAGATTCTTTCAGGTGATCTGATAAACGACCGATGACAAAATACATTTTCGGTTGTTTTAAGTCTCTACGAAGATTTTTAATGAGTTGTTTCATTGCATCGCTATAGGCCGAGCTCAGGTTCTCCTTTGCGTCTCTTTCTCCCTGCATCCAACAGAATGTGACTGAGGTTATTTTAGGATGCTTTTCAAGAACCTTCGCATACTGTTCCAGAATGGGTTGATAGAAGACAGTAGACTCAATTCTTGGACTTAATTTGTGTTTTTCTGCGATGGAATTCCATTCCTCTACCCAGAGCCGAATTGGGCGTCCACCTTTTGCAACTTTAATGTAGCCAATTTCACTATCACTAAACAGTTTTTCAGCTTCNGGGACAAATCCTGATTCAGGTTTCATGCCTTGCATATTTGATTGACCTGATAAAATGAACAGGTGAAATGGCTTTTCTTCTGCTTTGAGAAAAGTCAAACCTATGATGTGGGGGATGATAATGAGGATAATTTTTTTCATATTCACTATTAATTAATAATTTATTTTACTGGAGTTTTTTGGATTGTTGGAGCATTAAGGCTGTTAAAAAAAATAATTTCATGAAAGTAATTAGTGCCGAAGAAGTTCATTCCTCTCTCAGTTATCCTGAATTAGTAGATTCTTTGCAAGAAGCCTATGGAGGTAAGTATTCAATGCCTCCTAGGCAGGTTTTTCTTCTGGATGAAAATACGAACCATGATGCATTTGCGGTTCTCCCTTCCTGGAATGATCAATTCATTGGAGTAAAGGCATTCACTTATTTCCCTGACGCAGAAGCGCCTCACAAGTCCCTNTATTCTAAGATCCTTCTTTTCAATAGAGATCATGGAGAGCCTCTTGCCTTAGTTGATGGGACAACGGTCACTTTTTGGAGGACAGCNGGAATATCAGGCTTGGCCACAAGACTCCTATCGAGAGAAGACTCGGAAACTATGCTTCTCTTGGGAACTGGCAACTTAGCTCCTTATATTATTCGCGCTAATTTAAGTGTCAGACCCATTAAGAGGGTCATGATTTGGGGCAGGAATTTATCTAAGGCCGAATCTGTCGCTGAGATGATGAAAGAGGAATTTGCCGATGTTTTATTTTCAGCAGTTGAGGACAGAGAAGTTGCTTGTTCAGAGGCTGATATCGTTGTCGCTGCTACTGGGTCGCATGAGCCTGTAGTTCTTGGTGAATGGATAAGGCCAGGAACACACACTGATTTTATAGGTAACCACCATGCGGNTAAGCGTGAATGTGATACGGAGCTTATTACTAAGGCAAAGGTATATGCCGATAGTAGAGTCAATGCGTTTAAAGAGGCGGGAGAGATATTGGTTCCAATTAAGGAAGGATCCTTCACGGAGGACGGAGTCGTTGCTGAACTTAGCGAGATGTGCCGAGGAGATGCGGTCTTACGTGAAAATGANGAGGAGGTGACTCTTTTTAAATCTATAGGTATGGCAATGAGTGACCTTGTAGGTGCTGGCCTTGCTTATGATAAGGTAATCAATAATTGATTATTATCTTAAGAAGGTCTGGTTGCTACCGATTCTCTGATAATAGTCAGAGCATCTTCTCTTTCTTTGCCGATCAATGGTAATCTAGGTGNACGAACTGTTTCTGTNCCGTATCCCATTTCTGAGGANGCCAGTTTAATGTATTGTACGAGCTTCGGAACACTGTCAAAGTGTAGCATTGGCATGTACCACCTGTAAATCTCCAGTGCTCTTGTCCAGTCGNCATTCATTGCGGCGTCCCACATNAGGCCATTTTCTCTAGGAAAAGCATCGACCAGGCCTGATATCCAGCCCGTGCATCCTAGAAGAATACTTTCGAGCGCCACGTCATCGAGTCCGGAGAAAATAATGTAACGGTCATCAAATTTATTAAATAGATCAGTGATTCTTCTGGTGTCACCCCCGGCCTCTTTAATACTGACAATATTTTCCACATCTGCCAGGTCCTCGAACATTTCCGGAGTAATATCCACTTTGTATACTGGAGGATTGTTGTAGCACATCATAGGTAAATCAGTTGCTTCAGCGACGGTGCGGAAATGATTTACTGTTTCTCTTCTGTCCGAGTTGTATACCATGGCAGGCATTACCATGAGGCCGTCCACGCCTGCCCTTTCAGCGGCGATGGCTGTTTCGCAAGCATTGGCCGTAGTAAATTCTGCTACCCCGTTAATGACGGGGACCGCGTCCTTACAGACTTCTTTTGTTGCATGTAATATTTGAATTTTTTCATCGAGAGAAAGTGAGCAATTTTCACCAATTGTCCCCAGCATAACNAAGCCGTGGACTCCTTCATTTAAGAGCGATTCTACATGTTTTTGAGTTCCCTCAATGTTGAGGGAAAAGTCTTCATGGAATTGTGTGGGAACTGCAGGGAAAACGCCCTGCCAATCAACTTTTTGTGGCATTCCTAAATATTGAAACTGAACGGGTCAATTTGCAAACTTTAACCTATTATAAAGAAGAGTAGTTCACGGGTAAGTCCTTATCTATATGATTTTTAACTTTTGGCATGGGGTATTTAAGTCCCGTGGCACAGTTAAATAGAACTACTGAATCCTTCGAAGAGATCCTTCCAGTTTCAAGTTCTTTTAAATAGGCAGCGTATGTAGCTGCCCCTTCTGGGCACAGTAGGATACCTTCAAGATTAGCGACTTCTTCACGTGCGGACACTATAGCATCATCATCAACTGCAGTTGCAAAACCTCCTGTTTCCCTAATTCCTCTGAGTATCAAGAAATCACCGATCGCGGCAGGGACTCTAATTCCTGCAGCAACTGTCTCAGCATTTTCCCAATGTTCAGCGTGCTCAGACCCTTCTTCATATGCTTTGACAATAGGGGCACATCCTGTGGACTGGACTGCTACCATTCGAGGTCTTTTTTTTCCAATCCATCCGATCGATTCAAGTTCATTGAAGGCCTTAACCATCCCTATGAGACCCGTGCCTCCTCCTGTAGGATACATGATAACATCAGGCAGTTTCCATTCTAATTGGTTAGCCAACTCAAGGCCCATGGTTTTCTTTCCTTCAATTCTGTAGGGCTCTTTCAGGGTAGATACGTCAAACCAATCCAATGAATCGATTCCTTCACGGACAATTTTTCCACAGTCAGTAATGAACCCATTAACGGCCCAGGTACTTGCTCCTTGCAATGCGATTTCTCTGATATTGATTTCAGGTGTGTCATCAGGACAGAAAACATACGCTTCAATACCTGCTCTTCTAGCATAAGCTGCCATAGCGGCTCCTGCATTTCCATTCGTTGGAATTGCTAACTTAGTAATTCCTAATTCTTTTGCCATTGAAACAGCCATGCACAGGCCTCGGGCCTTGAATGAACCGGTAGGTAGCCTTCCCTCATCCTTAATGTAAACCTGATTGCCAGGTAAATTAGGTGCGTGCAGTAATGGAGTAAAAGATTCTCCAAGACTNACAATGTTATTATTATCACGAACAGGTAAAAATTCTTTATATCTCCAAAGGTCTTCGGCTCTACGGTTCAATTCGTTTTTATCAATTGATTGAGAAAGTGCTTCCAGATCATATCTGACGAGTAGAGGCGCATTGTCTTCGGATAAGCCTATGATCTTATTTGCTGGGTACTCCTTGCCTGTTTTCGAACATTCAAGATGAGTGACAAAATTTAGACCTTTATTTTCATCTATATTCATAATTTTGTTATTTATATGGATGATTTTAAAATCAACAAGTCAGCATATATTTAAGATTTCCGAACGTTACTTGCCTAAGTCATGATATATGGATTAGACTAATGGGTTGAATGGGTACGTTTCCTAGTATTTTTAATGATGTTCTTGGCCCTGTTATGCGAGGTCCGTCAAGTTCTCATAGTGCGGCTTCTCTTAGGATTGGCCGGATTGCTCGTGATTTAATGGACTCTGATATAACGGGAGTGACTGTAGATTATGACCCAAATGGATCTCTTGTGACTACCCATAAATCACAGGGCTCTGATTTGGGTCTGAGTGGGGGATTGATGGGATGGGAAACAGATGATTCTCGCTTGCCTGATTATGAAAATGAGGTGCAAGTTGCAGGGATAGAAATTGATATTCGTTACATTTCCTATGGAGCTGAGCATCCAAATACTTATCGATTGAGTCTTAGGGGGCATAGAAATGAGCATACGATGACTGCAATTTCGACAGGAGGAGGAATGATTGAGGTTCAGGAAGTTGATGGTGTTTCACTCAGTCTGAAAGGGGACTATTATGAAATTTTACTTTACGTGGACCGTTTGGATGATGGGCTACTTGGTTGGCTTAATGAAGGGCCTTTTGATGAGGTCGTTGTCGCTGAAGGTGAGAATCTTTCCATTGTTAATGTAAAGACTAGGAATCTTCCTGATAATGACTTAATTGATGAATTTAAAGCTCATCAGTCTGTCAATTCAGTAAAAATATTGAATCCAGTATTACCGGTTCTGGCCAGAAAGAATATGGATGTTCCTTTTTCTGATGTGGAGCAAATGGTTCAATACAGAAAANATAAGGATCAAGGGATGAGGCTGGGAGAACTNGGNGCTCTTTACGAGAGTGAACGTGCCGGAATCAGCCTTACGGAAGTGAGCCAAAGGATGCAGAGTCTAGTCGAAGTTATGGAAAAATCTATCCGTACAGGTCTCGAGGGAACCTCATACAAAGACAGNATTCTTCATTCTCAGTCTCCAAATTTCAATCAGATGATGGATGCAGGGAAATTGGTTCCAGGTGATGTTCTTAATCGAATTATTCTTTATGTATCAGCAATGATGGAGATGAAGAGTTCAATGGGAGTCATTGTCGCAGCTCCCACTGCAGGATCATGTGGAGCTCTTCCCGGTGCTGTTTTAGGGGTCTCTGATTCTTTAAATAAAACAAAAGAAGAACGAGTAGAAGCTATGTTTGCTGCGGGTCTTGTTGGTGTATTCATTGCTTCTGGGGCAACTTTTGCAGCTGAGGAGGCTGGTTGCATGGCCGAATGTGGTTCAGGTGCCAGTATGGCAGCGGCTGGTATTGTTTCATTGGCAGGAGGTGATTTCGAAAAGCAAATGAGTGCCGCTTCAATGGCTTTGCAGAGTTCACTCGGAATGACCTGTGACACTCTTGCTAACCGTGTAGAGGCTCCATGCCTTGGTAGGAACGTCACGGCTGCTTCAAATGCATTATCAAGCGCAAACATGGCTCTGGCCGATTATGATGATCTTGTTCCGCTTGATCAAGTCATTGGAGCGATGAGGCAGGTCGGAGAGTTGATGCCCAGAGAATTGTGTTGCACTGGACTCGGAGGATTAGCGATTACTCCCGCTTCAAAAATGATAGAAAAAAAGCTCGAAGAAATCAGTGAGTTGAATTCTCCAGTAGACAACAAAGCAAAGGTTTGATTTGCTTTGNTATTTTTTAAGTGAGGAAATTTTTTCTCGTACCATCGAAGATTGGTCATCGTTCAGCACTTGCCAGCAAGCGAGTCCATTGCCGACCAATTCATATTCATTATATGCCCAAACAATTTTCTTATCTTTTGTTATTTCAAATATTTGAGGATTGTTTGGCCCGGCGTGGCAGTTCCCAACAATGTAATTTCCATTAGGCTCTTCCTGTAAGCAGGTCATCCACTTCAATTGGATATCAGTTCCCGGGACCTGACCCTTAACTTCCCAAACGACTTCCTTATCCGGATTCACTTCAACGATACTGTTTCCGCTTCCTGAGGCTATGAGGGTATTTCCATTGCTCAGTCTGATGGCACCGTAAACTCGTGTCTTAATTAGGTAATCCCACACCACATTTCCTTCATTGTCATATTCAGTTACGACGCCTGGATTTTCTGAACAAACGAGCCAGTTCCCCTTTGGAGTTTGACGTACCCACCGAGTGGATTGAGTTCCACCTTTCTTGAGTGGAAATTGATGCACGAGCTTTCCATTCTTATCAACTTCAATGATTCGACCCACTCCACTTTCCACGATCACTGTATTACCGTTAGCTAATCGAGCAAAGGCATGCACATCCACTCTTTTNCCTTTGTTTCCGTTGCTGTTGGCACTGTCATACTCCCATACTATTTTCTTATCGAGAGTAATTTCTTTGAGCGTCGTCCATGTGTCATGGAATAGAATGTTTCCGTTTGGAAGTAAATGAACATCATGATGACCAGTGTGGCCCCGCTTTGGTCCTGCCGTATCATATTTCCAAATTGTGTCTCCTTTACTGTCACAAATGGCTAATATGTTTTTGCCATATGATGCTCCGACTAAGACAAGCCTTTCAGCCTTAACATAGGCATGAAATAATGAGAAAAATATTAAAGAGGAGAGGATAAGGCATTTTTTCATCCCTTATTCTGTCAGATTCAAAGTAAAATCACAAGTGCGCAAATAGAAACAAAGGCCGAATAGAAAATTAGCACCATTTNATTTACTTTTATTTAACAATCATGACTCCCTTCATGATGATCCAATGGCCAGGGAACGTGCAAAGNTATGGATATTGCCCCGGCTTTTTTGGTGCCCGAAAACGAAGCGTATAACTTGTGTTTTGTTTTAACTGCGGTGTAGACCAAAGGATTTCATCTANGTCAGGAATGTAGTTCTTTTTTAGTCCGTTCGTGTCNTTTGCCATTTCATTACTGGCTATNCCGACTTTCTCNANTGAGTTGGGTTTTGCAATGACAAGATTATGCATTGTTAGATCGGGATTACTTAGGATTAATTTAACTGGTTGTTTTGGGCGGACAGTGAATTCAGTTATATCAAAAAGCATCCGTTCAGGTATGCACTTGATTTCAATATTTTTTAATCCTTTCTGTTTATCGAAATTTGCTTCTTTAGCGTTTTTTGTATTTTTTCCTGCATTGAGTTGATTTCTTTTCTTTGAATTGGCTAAGAAATTTTGAACGTCTGGATTTTGATCGCTCCAATGCTTCCGCATTGATTCAGAACCTAATGCAGTCTGCACGGCATAGCTCAGGTGATTGCCCATTTCTTTTTTTGAAATACTAATCAGAGTGTTAAATGCCCATTCTGTTCCTATCCATGAACAGGCAATCGCTGCTTCGAGTCGAACCATAGCATTAAGATCATTGGCTGATTTCATTAAAAGTTTAGGAGCATTTTTACCCAGTTCAGGACTCAAATATCTCAACTGGCGTGTTGCGGCTGCTCTGGCCTGAGGAANCTCACAANTTAGGAGTTCGGTAAGTAGATCTGTGTTATGCTTGCCAATGCTTCGATATGTCCAGAGAGCCTCTAACTGATGGTGACGGAAATTAATATTTTCTTTTTTTAATTTTTTGATCCATTCGTCCAATNCCATNTTCACTTTTTCAGGGTCACGTTCACGCAATTCTCTTTTTGTCCAATAACGTATCCGGTACTCTTGTCGCTTTAAATTATCCAGAAGATTAGAAATGGTTTCTCCGTCAATTTTTGCCGGCTCATTTAGCTTGTGATTTTTTGTGGTGATTCTCCATATGCGTCCAGAATGTTTGTCCCGACGATCGTCTCGCAGTGAATATTGAGCATGTCCTTTTATCGGGTTATACCAATCACATATGTACAAGGCGCCTCGTGGCCCAAATTTAATGTCTACTGGAATAAAACTTAGATTCTTTGAAAAAATAATATCTGATACGTATTTTTCCTCCATGTGATCACCCTTATCAATCCATTGGTGATATTCGACCCGATTCGTGGGCTTGTACCTGACCTTTACAAAGCCTCCCTGCATATCATCAGGAAATGTTTTCCAGTCAATGAATTCTTGTCCGCANGTTCCGGAATAGGCCTGCATACCGCTTGGTCTTGGGTGTTGGTTTGGGTAAGGGGGATTTGTTGCATGGAATGTGGATGCAAAAATAGGGTGGCTGGCAACGTGATGTCCCCACTTGTCAAAGGTCACGCCCCAAGGGTTCGTATTTGGGTAGCTACCAAAGGTTGTTAACCGCTGTGTTTTTGGACGATAAGAATACCAGCCAGAGTTCTTGACTCTTATCGGGCCATAAGCAGTCTCGATTTGTGAGTTTAAGAATATGGAGTCTCTGAATATTAAGTCTCCATCAGGGGTCCATACAAAATCATGCAGAGCATGATGAGAGTCTTCGCATCCGAACCCAGTCAGTGTTCGTAACCTTAGATCGGCTTTACCATCACCATTAGTATCTTTCAGGAAAGAAAAATCAGGTTCTTCTGACACGAAAACTCCACCATTACCAAATTCGAAACTCAGAGGTATGTGTAGGTCATCAGCCCATACAGTAGATTTATCAGCTTTTCCGTTTCCGTCAGTATCCTCAAGTATGACGATTTTATCCTTAGGTTCCTGCCCCGGATAAACGTGTGGATAAGTCGTTGAGCAGGCTACCCAAAGACGCCCCTTGGAATCCCATCGAATTTGTATTGGACATGCAATGTCAGGGAATTCCTCTTCAGAAGCAAAGCAATTCACTTCGAACCTTGGATCAATAGTAAAGGACTCAAGTTCTTCTGAAGACTTCATCCATTTGTTGCCGCCCCTGCTCTGAGCAGTTTCGGGCATTCTGGGAACTGTCGAATCATCGATTGATAGATCGTTTTTTTCACCCTTAGCAATTGCCCAGATCGAATGGTCTCTATTTTCAGCCATCAACTCGAAATTTCTCATTGCTGGTAAGAAGTCTAAATAACCGTACCTGCCCTTTCTTCCTCCAGTGTAATAGAAAGTATTGAGTGGGCGGTACCGGCGGAAGAATTGCCGATTTTTTTCTATTACCATTGTTCGGATATTTTCATTTAACGGTTCGGGACTTTCCCCGAAAGTTCCATTAAAGAGAGCCCTTGCGAATGACCTATAACCTTTTTCATTCAGATGGACTCCATTAAATGTTGATCCGGTTGGATATTCTGTTTTAAAAACATCAACAAAACCAACTCTTTCAGATTCGGCGACTTCCCGCATCGCATCTGTGTAGGAACTTATTCTTTGATTGTTGAGGTCTGCGGCTCTTACNCCTTGAACGTTTTGATTTCGGTTCGGGGATATTAGAATAATTTTAGGACCTGTCTTTCCGTTATATGATCTGGTCTTTGTGTGTTGTAGAAAAGTTTGCAATNTTGATTTAAATTCAGGAATTTTTTCTTTGCCTGCAAAAGATTCATTAAAACCAAACGCCGCAAAAATTATGTCAGTCCGGTGATGTAATAGGTGCTGATCAACGGATGCGAAGTTGTCAGGTCTTGGCATGAGATCAATTTCGTCAGCGGACCAGGAAAAGTTTCTTACAGTCAATTCTTTGTTTGGAAACCTTTGGTGGAGGAAAGCTTCGAAGTGGCCAAAGTGCTGAGCTCGATCAAGTAATGTGTTTCCAATATATGCTATCCGTGATTTGGAATTAATCTTTAGCGGTAACTGTGTTTCTGAAGGTTCGGTTTGCTTGGGTTTAGGTGATTTATCTGCAAAGAGCCCAAATTTCTGGAACTCTTCACTCACCAATGAATCAGTTATTAGCAGATAAATAAGGATCAAGATGATTTTATTATTCATAATAAATTGATCAATATAATCCATCAGTGGATCTAAAATGATCCAGTCATAGAGTATTATGAATCTTTGTTTTGTGACTCTTTAGGTTTTTTTGTCGAGTCTTTACCTGCTGCTTTCTGAATTTTCCATGCAGTGTTCCAACTAGTCTCTGCTCTCTGAAACCCTAATTCTTTTGTTAGCCTTTCATCAAAGTCTGGCAAGTGAGCAGCTCCATAGAAAATCCCTAGATTTTTTTTCCCCGCTTTAATTTCTCTATCCATTACTTTTAATGCAGTAATGTTTCTTTCCGCTACGAGTACTGAACCGTCAGGCCCTTCCATTCCTCCTATCATAGATTCAATGTCGTGAAATTGCCTTCCGAGTGCGAGCTTCATCCCGTTAGGACCTCCTTCTTCATTGAGTAATTTAAACATGGAGGCAAAATTAAAATTATTCTTATTTTGACTTCCTGCTTTTTCTTGAGCTTCGATTGATTTTTCTAATAAGGATAAAAGATTTTCTCCTTTTGCTTTTTGCCTTTCTTGGAAAGTTTCAAGAGTCATATCGGCATGAATGAAGTTCTTTGCTGTATAATCAATATGATCGAGTTGAAAATCCAATTTCATCATGCCTCCAATGAGGAGTTGAAAGAATCTGAGTGGATTCTTTTTGTTTGCTTGTAGATCCTCCTTCGTTAGTGGCTTATCTGGATCGCCTCCTACCATTTCGTAAAGTAAGGCGTCATATTGTTTGAATTGTTCGTTGAATTGTTCGTAGTAATCTTTGTCGGCAATATGAACTACACCAATGAGTTCAACTGTTATGCCATCCTTATGAGTATATTTGGCTGAAGCTGTTTCGAGGGAAGCTGAAGTCTTACTTTCTTTGAATCGGATAAAATCTTTGCCCTCAGATTTGTTTTCCTTCTGTTCACTAGTAACTGGGGCCGCTTCTTTTGGGGTCTCTGCATGCAATGTCAGGATTAGTGAGATTGCTATTAGTAAGTAGTGAATTTTTTTACAACATTGCATACATGATCATGGTTGAATGCTTGGATTCTGTCAATCGAGTCGGTTGAATTGTTAAATATTAGGTTTTTTGTAATAAGTTTGGTCCCTTGATGGTTTCTTAAGGTGAGTTATTGTTCCAAGCTATGAAACAGTTCTACGTTATTGCATTTGCATTCAGTTTTATAAATGTGCTCTTATGTCTAAAATTAAATGCCGAGGACAAAACTAATGAATCTAAAGTGACAGAGGGAAAGAAAGAACATAAATTTACTAATCGTCTCATTAATGAAAAGTCACCGTACCTTTTGCAGCATGCTCATAACCCGGTTGATTGGTATCCTTGGGGAGAAGAAGCTTTTGAGGTTGCTAAGAAAAAAGAGAAGCCTATNCTCTTGAGTGTTGGTTATTCCACATGNCATTGGTGCCATGTGATGGAGCGTGAATCGTTTGAGAACGAGGAAATAGCAAAGATCATGAATGATAATTTCATTTGTGTTAAATTGGATAGAGAAGAAAGACCGGACGTTGACAAAATTTATATGACAGCAGTTCAGGCTCTTGTAGGCAGTGGAGGGTGGCCGCTCAATGTATTTCTTACNCCTGATTTAAAGCCCTTCTTTGGAGGAACTTATTTCCCACCCAAGGCCGCTCCAGGGAGAGCCAGCTGGCCTGACCTTTTACAGAACATTGCAAAGGTTTGGAATGAGAAGCGTGAAGATGTCATTAAGGATGCTAATAATATTTCAGAAAAATTGGGAGAATTTGCAAATGAAGGGAAGGGAGAAGGAGGCATAGTCGAGGAAGGAGATTTCAGCAAAGGTCTATTGCAACTCAAAAGTGAATATGACACTGTCTATGGGGGATGGGGAAAGGCTCCCAAATTTCCACGTCCTAGCCAACCGATGTTTCTCCTTCAATTGGGATCGAGGCTTGATCCTGAGGCCATTCAGCAAGTATCTTTCACATGCAAGAAGATGGCAGCGGGGGGTATGTATGATCAACTCGGAGGTGGTTTTTGCCGCTACTCAGTCGATGAGAAATGGTTAGTTCCTCACTTTGAGAAGATGCTCTATGATAATGCGCAATTAGTGAACCTTTACCTGGATGCTTTTTTACTCACTCAGGACAAGTCCCATTCCTTAGTTGCTAAAGATATTCTTCGATACGTTTTACGAGACATGACTCACCCTGATGGTGGATTTTATTCCGCTGAGGACGCTGACAGTGAAGGTAAGGAGGGTAAATTTTACTGCTGGACGAAAACTGAGCTGGAGAAGATTTTAACCGAGAAGGANATGGGTGTTGTAATAAGATATTATGGCATTACCAGATCGGGAAATTTTGAGGATCACAGTGATCCGGAGCCTCTTAAAGATCAGAATGTTCTTAGTGTGGTCGATTCCAAACTGGGCTTGGCAGACATGATACTGCTTGAGACGGCAAAGAAGAAAATGTTTGATGTTAGAGCAAAGAGGGTCCGTCCAGGCCTAGATGATAAGGTACTGACTTCCTGGAATGGATTAATGCTTGGAGCAATTGCTAGAGCATCAGTCGTGCTGGGGGAGGAGAAATACCTAGAAGCTGCTCATAAGAATGTGGCCTTTATAAGGAAGAACCTTTGGGACGATAAGGAAAAGCGCTTATATCACAGATGGAGAGACGGATCGCGTGATGATGCACAGCTATTTGATACGCATGCATATTTCCTGAGTGGTCTTGTGGAGTTGTATGGAGTTACTCTTGATAATAAATACTTAAGTTTTTCAATTGAAGTTGCTGATCGGATGATCGCTGCATTTTATGATAAGGAGGCTGGTGGATTTTATCAAAGCACCGGGACTAAGGATCTGATTCTGAGGCTCAAAGAAGATTATGATGGGGCCGAGCCTTCGGGCAATTCTGTTGCTGTTTATGCTCTTTTAAAATTAGCAGCAATTACCGGAAATAAATCTTATCGTGAAGTTGCAGATAAGACCCTTTCTTATTTTTCAGGCCGCATGAAAACAATGGCCTTGGCTGTTCCTTATATGCTGAGTGCTGCTGACTTTGCTTCTAGAGAACCTAACAGGGTTGTAATTGCTGGGGATGTTAACAGTACTAAAGCAAAAGAATTATTGCGTGCCGTGCACTCGGTTTATCAGCCTCATAAGGTTGTCCTTGGAACTACTGGCCCCATTGAGGAATTTGCTAAGAGTTTGGCTGATGGTGACAAGGCAGACGTTCAAGCATTCTTGTGTAAGGGACAGCATTGTGAACTGCCAACGGATGATGCTTCCAAGTTACAGGCAATGTTGCTTAAAANAGAAGGCTAATCCTGAAAACAAAAAAAGGGCCACACTTTTGTGCGGCCCTTTGTAAAGAATCGTTCTAATTGAAATATTAACGGGTTCCGTAAACTTCAATTTCCACGTAATGATTCATTTCNTTAGCGGTGTTNCCNTNTGANNGNAGTCNAACNTAACGNGCCTTTTTACCCTTNACGTCAAGGATACGNCCGTGATTGGTTTCTACCCAGGCAAGGTCTTTNCCTGCTCCANTNCCNNANGANTTATCATGGTCATTATTAAATACAGTAGTTACNCCTGTCTTGAATTCAGGGTCATTTGAGATTTGCGCAACGACATCAATGTAGGCTCGAGCATTTTTGTGGAAGTGCCACACAACGATTCCATATAGAGTGGCCTCCTCTTCAAGGTCAACCTGCACCCATTGTTTTCCGGGTCCTAATTCTGTGTAAGAGCCGTCAGCACCGTCCTTGTCACCATCACAGATCATGTCAAGGTCACCAATGATGGGCTCTGGATCGCTCGAAGTGACTTCCATATCGAGGGCTAAATTTTCGGCACCCTCAGGAGCTTTAAGCACGAGTCTTGGCTTTTTACTTTTATCAAGGTTGGGGAGCTTAGCTGCGACGGGTGTTCCAACAAACATTGGCTTCGGAAAGTCAATTCCCACGTCTTTCCATTTACTCTTATCTGTGTCCTGTGCAGTTGCCACTAAGATAGGAATTATCAGTGCTGATGCTACGATGAATGGATTTTTCATTTTTTTATATTTTAAGGATTTTATAAGGTTAATTTCAAATATACTTAAAAGTAAGACGAATTCTTTCGGCAAAAATTCGAATTATTGTAATTTATTTAAACTTCGAATTCTTCAGGTTTAAATTCGAGCTTTCCTCCATTAGCAAGTGCATCATGGATTTTCATGCAGGTCACGGTAGTTCTGAATCCTTCAATTGCCGGGCAATTAAGATCATCCTGAGATCCACCATCACGAACAGTTTCAAAGAAATTCCTCAAGTGAGGAGTGTGAGGTCTTTCCTCAAACTGTGCATGCGAGGGGATTTCCCAAGGATCGAGTCCCTTTGAGACCCGCGCATCAGTGAGACTTTTCCCTGCAAGCCATTTATCGTTCTTTGCCTTATCAATGCTTCTCCATGGAGCAGGCTTTTCCCAGAACTTGTGATAGATTTCTTCGACTGCCAGATTCTTTTCAACGACTGGTTTTTCACCATTGCCAAGTTCATCCCAAGAATCGGCATGNGCTTCACGNTAAATCTGNTTNTATTCAGTCAATTCAGAGATGGACATGGTTCCATCCTCACCCATGAATTTTTCATAGAATTTTTGTGAACTGGATGTGGTTAGTACCTGATAGTAGGCACGNGTCTTCAATGTGTCTCCGGCACCGCCCTTNGTTCCCCACTTNTCACGNTTNGTNTGNTANTCAAAGAAAGCCATTACGTTATCAGCGTGCTCATAACCGTCCTTGACCTGTTCAACGAGTTTGAGCTCAGCCTCGAGTTTCTCTTTNCTCTTCTTTGANTTTGTTTTTGCCAGGGCCGCTTTNACTTCACTTGTTAGNAAGTCATTAAGAAACTCNCCNGTATAATAGTCAGTTCCACCTTGTGCAAAAATGGAAACCGGATATTCATCTAGGAGCCAATTAAAAATGTCAATTTGGTGAGCACCGAGGTCGGAGATGATTCCTCCTCCGAATTTCTTATACATTCTCCAGTTCCGGAATTCGAACATCCCTTTAGCACCTCCATTGAAACCAAACTTTTTGAGAACTTCATCGGNCAGGGCATCTTTTCCTTGAGGGATTTCACGTGGCACTGACCCTCCTCTAGAACGGTTCCACTGAGCTGTCATGTGAGTGATCCAGCCAAGGAGTTTCCGCTTTTCTATGATCTCATTTTTGACATGCATGTAGCGTGGGTTACTACGGCGCTGATGACCGATTGCCAGTAATTTACCAGTCTTCTGCTGAGATTGTACCATCTGACGAGCCCATTCTACAGAATTTGACATCAACNTCTCAGAGTAGACATCAAGACCGGCTTCCATGCCCATTATTGAATAGGTATGGTGACTAAAGTCAGGGGTCGCTACAATGATGCAGTCCAGTTCCTCTTTCTTGATCATTTCCTCCGGNTCTTCATAACCATTACAGGTACTNCCATCCTCTCCACCTCCTTGCTTACTTGCTGAAATTTGNCCAACACCNGCNCTTAGGTTNCGCGGCCAAATGTCTGCAACTGCAGGAAAGCAGACCAGATCTTTCAGGAACGTGCTTGATTCTCTCAGNGCCTTGCCCTCATCCCCGTAACCAATGATACCGCACCTGACTTTTTTNCCTTTGTCAGGACCTTCCTGNCCNAGTGCNGTNTTACTGGTCACNATGAGTCCGGCNCCTACACTCGCAGTCGAACTGTTACGCAGAAAATTGCGTCTNGTGAGAGAAGATTCAGAGTTTGTTGCATTTCCTTCCTTTTGGGAATTCTCTTGGCCGATATGTTTGAAGTTCATGGCTTAATGAAATTTCTACGTATTAAAGTTATAGTTGGATTCTTATTAGCTTTCTTCCTCGTCGTCCTTTGAAAAAGCAAGTCCAATCAGATTATCAACGGCTCCTGTATTATGCTTGACAGTCATTAATGCTAGACCAACTACAATGATCTCTACACCACGTTCAACTGCCGCTGTATCATCTGGTAAGAGCATGAGGCCGAAGCTCAATGAAAGGACCAGTGCTCCGGCAAGGAATAATGAAATTCTAGTGAATAAACCAAGCATCACAGTCGCACCAACAATCAGTAATGCCCAAGGAAGAACAGTAGCGTATTGATTTAGCATGACTTCAGGTATGGCTGTGTTTGCTTTCATGGTTTCAGTAATGGATCCCATGACGGTCCCTGCCTTTTCCTGATCAAAATCCCATCCTCCTTCATCATTTTTATTTAGAAATTTAGTGAGGCCAGCGAACATGAGACGCATTCCTATCCACATACGAAGGAAAAAACAGGCCCAGGCTTCG